>NZ_JALRNG020000019.1:0-99994 GCF_030272875.2 Pseudomonas sp. BJa5 | reverse complement strand
CTGCTGGAACGCAACCGCGTCGCCGAAGGTGGCTCCGACCGTCTGCTGGAACGCAACCGCGTCGCCGAAGGTGGCTCTGACCGTCTGCTGGAACGCAACCGTGTAGCCGAAGGTGGCTCTGACCGTCTGCTGGAACGCAACCGTGTAGCCGAAGGTGGCTCTGACCGTCTGAAAGCTCGCTTCCAGGTCGCAGAAGGTGGTTCTGACCGTCTGATCGAGAAGAACCAACGTGCGAGCTGAAGCCTATGCCAGACAACAAGAGATACCAGCGCTGTAACAGCTCCCCTCCCAGCCCGGTCCACTGACCGGGCTTTGTTTTTCCGGCCATAGGCTATTAGAGTGCAGGGCTGTTTCACTGCCTGCCGATACCCGCCATGCTGCCGCGCGCCGAACAAAAGCAACAAACCCGCCAAGCCCTGCTGGATGCCGCCCGCCACCTGATGGAAAGCGGTCGAGGCTTCGGCAGTATCAGCCTGCGCGAAGTGGCCCGCAGCGCCGGCATCGTGCCGACCGGTTTCTACCGTCACTTCACCGATATGGACCAGCTCGGCCTGGCCCTGGTCAACGAGGTGGGCGAAACCTTCCGCCAGACCATCCGCCTGGTGCGGCACAATGAGCTCGAACTGGGCGGCATCACCGATGCCTCGGTACGTATCTTTCTCGATGTGGTCACGGCCAATCGCCCGCAATTCCTGTTTTTGGCCCGTGAGCAGTACGGTGGCTCGCAGCCGGTACGCCAGGCGATCGCCACCCTGCGCCAGGGCATCAGCTCGGACCTGGCCACCGACCTTGCACTCATGCCGCGCTGGCAGCATCTCGATGGCGCCGCGCTGGAGGTCATTGCCGACCTGGTGGTGAAGACCGTGTTCGCGACCCTGCCGGAACTGATCGACGAGCCTGGCGACGGCGCCGCACATGTGCTCAGCGCCCAGGACAAGATCACCCAGCAGTTGCGCTTCATCTTTGTCGGGGCCAAGCACTGGCAAGGCCTGGGCACTCTGTAGGAGCGGCGGTGCGGCGACCCGACTTGTCTCGCGATTGCGATCTATCAGTTACACCGCATCGCGGGGCAAGCCCGCTCCTACAGGAATCGCGCCGATTCCTGCTACCATGCGCGCAAACGCACTGATCGCGACGACTTCTTTCCATGCCCGACCTCCGTACCGCCCAGCCTGAACTGCCCGCCCTGCTCGCCGAGGTCCAGGCGCACTTTGACCAGCGCATCGTGCCGCTGTGGCTGGGCCCGGGCTGGAATGCCGACATGGCCCTGCCCTACGAGGCCCTGGACGCACAGGCGCAGCCCCTGCCGGTGCAGCGCTACCGGGCCATGGCCTGCGCCCGCCAGCTGTACCTGTTCAGCAGCCGCATCGGACAACCCGGCGCCAGCGAACGTGCGGCAGCGCTGTTCCGTTCGTTGCAGCGACACTTCCACGACGCCGAGCATGGCGGCTGGTTCTACAGCATCGATGCCGAGGGCAAGCCCCTGGACCGACGCAAGGACCTCTACACCCACGCCTTCATCATTTTTGCCTGTGCCCACTACTGGGGCCGGGTGCGCGAACAGTTGGTCGAGTCGACCCTCAACGCCGCGCTGAGCGTGGTCAGTGAGCAATTCGCCCGGGATGACGGCCTCTATGAAGCCAGCCTCGGCGAAGACTGGTCGGACCTTGGCAGCGGCCCGCTGCAGAACCCGCTGATGCACCTGGCCGAAGCCTTCCTCGGCACCCTGGCGGTGCGTGACGACGCCCAGGTGCAGGCCGCCCTGGTGACACTGGCCGAGGCCATGCAGGCGCACTTTGTCGATGAGCAACACGGTGTGGTGCTGGAGAAGCCGCGCGGTGCTGTGGATAACTGGTTCGAGCCCGGCCATCAGTTCGAGTGGTTCTTCCTCCTCGATACCAGTGACCTGCTGCGCGGTAGCGCGCTGCACGCCTCACTTGAGCGGGCTTTCGGCCATGCCGAGCGCTATGGCGTGAAAGGTACGGCCGTGCTGGCCATGCTCGACGCCGATGGCACGGTCAAGGATGCCACCCAGCGCATCTGGGCCCAGGCCGAGTACCTGCGTGCCCTGGCCTTGCGTAGCGACAATGCCGGCAAGGTCCTCACCCAGCTACGCGCCCTGCAACAGCACTTCCTGCATGCCGATGGCTGGCACGAATGCCGGGATGCCAGTGGTGTGGTCAGCCGCAGCGATATGCCGTCGACCACACCGTATCACCTGGCGACTTGCCTGGATGGATTACAGCGCCAGGTTTGACCTGGCATTTTTGTCAGTTTCGTCGATAGCGACGGACTGCTAGCTTCAAGCCTCCCTTACCTGCGGAGAGAAGCCATGAACCAGGAAGCACTCAAGGATGCACTCGAGGCCCGGATCAATGCGGCAGCCCAGAGCATCATCGACAAGAAGTCGACCTCCGATGATATTGCCCTGGGCAAGTTGGACTTCCTGTCGAGTCTGCGCCGGCTTCTGGACGGCAAGGCGACCCCGCACGATCTCGGGCGGCACGACGCACTCAACGATGTGCTACAGGACTTGGGGGTGCTCAGCAGTAAAGAGACCTACCTGAGCCGACTGGATGGGCAATGACCATCGCGGGGCAGGCCCGCTCCTACAGTAGGAGCGGGCTTGCCCCGCGATGAGGCCTTCAGGCCTTACTCGAACGATCGATCGAGAACCCGGCCCAGGCCTGGCTCACCGGCATCAGCTCAATGCTGTTGATGTTGATGTGCGCCGGCTGGTTGAGAATCCAGAAGATGGTCTCGGCGATATCCTGCGGCTGGATCGGCTCGGCGCCGGCATAGGTGGCGTCGTAGCGCGCCTGGTCACCGCCGAAGCGCACCAGGGAAAACTCGCTCTCGCACAGCCCCGGCTCGATGTTGCTGACCCGCACGCCCGTGCCCTGCAGGTCACAACGCAGGCTCAGGGAGAACTGGCCGACAAAGGCCTTGGTGCCGCCGTACACATGGCTGCCCGGGTACGGGTAGTTACCCGCCACCGAACCGACGTTGAGGATGGTCGCGCCACGCCCGTGGGCGATCAAGCGGGGCAACAGCAGGCGGGTGCTGTACATCAGGCCCTTGATGTTGGTGTCGACCATGGTTTCCCAGTCATCCAGGTCGCACTTGGGCGCAGGGTCCGCACCCAGGGCCAGGCCTGCGTTGTTGATCAGCCCGCGCAGCTTGGCGAAGGATGGCGGCAGGTTGGCAATCGCCGCCTCCATGGCCTTGCGGTCACGCACGTCCAGCACCAGGCCATGGACTTCGGTTTTTTTCGACAGCTCTTCGCACAGCGCATCCAGGCGCTCCCGACGGCGACCGGTCAACACCAGCGACCAGCCGGCTTCGGCGAATCGACGGGCACAGGCTTCACCGAAGCCAGAAGTCGCGCCGGTGATGAAAACGGTGGAGGTCATGGGTTACTCCTTGCAGGTTCGTTATCACGGAGGAGCAGCATGCCCGCCGGCAACGCCGCCAGCAAGCGCCCAGATGCTGTACAAAAAACGACCAATAGCGCCAACACCTTGATTCATATGGGCTGGAGCAATCTTTCCTGACCTTATCCACAGGCTCTTGCACAAAGAATGGGGGCAATTTCCCCGACCCCAAAGCCGACCTGACTCACACGTCAGCAAGTATTTTCCTTGACCGCCTGCCTGCCATTTGACCTCAAACCGCCCGGGCTTGGCGGCAGGTTATTTCCAATGATGGCGCAACGCCCTTGTGGACGCTGGCTGCAGCGTTCTTTCCCACGCTTGCCCACAGACTTATCCACAGGCTGTTCGGGGAAATATCCAGTGATTTCACTGCTGATAAAAAACTTGACATCCGCCGGTAAAAATCTTGTGGGAACCTTTGATCAAAAAACAACCACGCGCCTGCAGGCCACGTAAATCAAGGCATCCGGCAAGGTGCCACCAAGTTACCCACAGCCGCTTCCACATCAATGGTGGACAACTCTAAAACGTGGGGAAACAACCAGTTGCAGCGACTTTGTGTCGCAGTAAAAAGATAGTGCGCCTAAGGTTTTCCACAAAACTGTGGACAAAAAAAACGCCCCGCAAGGCGGGGCGTTTTCAACCACTACAGTCAGTGCCCGCCCAGGTAGGCGTTACGCACATCGTCGTTGGCCAGCAGCTCCTGACCGGTGCCGCTCATCCGGATCTGCCCGTTGACCATCACATAGGCGCGGTCCGAGAGCTTGAGCGCATGGTTGGCGTTCTGCTCGACCAGGAAGATGGTCATGCCGGTCTTGGCCAGCTCGCGCAGGGTGGCGAAGATCTGCTTGACCACGATCGGCGCCAACCCCAGCGAAGGCTCGTCGAGCAGCAACAGCTTGGGCCGGCTCATCAGCGCCCGGGCAATGGCGAGCATCTGCTGCTCGCCGCCGGACATGGTCATGGCCCGCTGGTTACGTCGCTCCTTGAGCCGCGGGAAGAGTTCGAACATACGCTGCATGTCTTCGCTGGCGTATTTGTCGCCGATGGGGATGGTGCCCATCATCAGGTTCTCTTCCACCGACATGTCCGGGAACACCCGGCGGCCTTCCGGCGACTGGGCGATACCGTTGGAGGCGATGTAGTGCGAGGACTTGTGGGTGATGTCGGTGCCGCGATAGACGATCTGCCCGCCCGCCGCCCGCGGCTGGCCGAAGATCGACATCAGCAGGGTCGACTTGCCCGCCCCGTTGGAGCCGATCAGGCTGACCGTCTCGCCTTCGTTGATGTGCATCGAGACTTTCTTCAGGGCCTGGATCGGCCCGTAGAAGACGTCCAGTTCCTTGAGTTCGAGAATGGGTGCAGTCATACCAGCTCCTCTTCATCGGCACCCAGGTAGGCGGCGATCACCGTCGGGTTGTGGCGAATGTCCTGTGGTGCGCCTTCGGCGATCACGTTGCCGTGGTCGAGCACGACGATGTGGTCGGAGATGCTCATGACCATGCCCATGTCGTGTTCGATCAGCACCACGGTGATGTCGTGTTCGTCACGCAGCACCCGGATCATCTTGCTCAGGGCTTCGGTTTCCTGCGGGTTGAGGCCGGCTGCCGGTTCGTCCAGGCAGATGATCTGCGGCCGCGTGCACATGGCCCGGGCGATCTCCAGGCGACGCTGCTGGCCGTAGGACAGCTCGCCGGCCAGGCGGTTGGCGCAATCGACCAGGTCGACCACTTCAAGCCAGTAGAAGGCGTGGTCCAGGGCATCGCTCTCCGCCTTGCGATAGGCCTTGGTATTGAGCACGCCCGCCAGCAGGTTGCGGTTGACCCACATGTGCTGGGCCACCAGCAGGTTCTCCACCACCGACATTTCCCGGAACAGGCGAATGTTCTGGAAGGTCCGCGCCAGGCCGGCGCGGTTGACCAGGTGGGTACCGCCGAACATCTTGTAGTGCATGCGGTTGATGAAGCGCTTGGGCGAGATGAAGTCGCCCAGCTGGAAGCGCTCACCGAGCAGTTGGATGACGTTGGTGCGGGTGCCGCGCATGTTCAGTTCGATCTTGCCGCCACTGGCCTTGTAGAAGCCGGTCAGGCAGTTGAAGACCGTGGTCTTGCCGGCACCGTTGGGGCCGATCAGGGCGAAGATGGAGTTGCGCTTGACCTTGAGGCTGACATCGCTGAGCGCCTTGATCCCGCCGAACTGCATCATCAGGTTGTCGACCGAGAGAATCACGTCATTGTTCATGGCGCTACTCCTTTACGAGGGACTACACCGGTACGGCTGATACGGATCAGACCACGCGGTCGCCAGATCATCATCAACACCATGAGCACGCCGAACAGCAGCACCCGGTACTCGGAGAAGCTGCGCAGCAGCTCCGGGGCCACGGTCAGGACGAACGCGGCGATCACCACGCCCACGGTCGAGCCCATACCGCCGAGCACCACGATGGCGAGGATCAGCGCCGACTCGAAGAAGGTGAACGAGGACGGGTTGACGAAGCCCTGGTAGCTGGCGAAGAACACCCCGGCCAGGCCCGCGGTCGAGGCGCCGATGGTGAACGCCGAGAGCTTGACCAGCACGTGGTTCAGGCCCATGGAACGGCAGGCGATCTCGTCTTCGCGCAGTGCTTCCCAGGCCCGGCCGACCGGCATGCGGGTCAGGCGGTGCTTGATGTAGAGCACCGCCAGCACGACGATGAACAGCACGATGTAGATGAACAGGAATTTCAGGTTGGGGTTGTAGTCGATGCCGAAGAACTCATGGAACGGCACACCGCCGTCCTTGGCCCGACGCCCGAACTCCAGGCCCATGAAGGTCGGCGAAGGTACCGGCATGCCGTTCGGCCCGCCAGTGAACGACAACCAGTTGTTGAGCACCAGGCGGATGATTTCACCGAAGCCCAGGGTCACGATCGCCAGGTAGTCGCCGTGCATCCTCAACACCGGGAAACCCAGTATGCACCCGGCCAACGCCGCGGCCAGGGCCGCCAATGGCAACACGGTCCAGAAGCCCAGGCCCAGGTACTGGTAGCCCAGGGCCAGGCCATAGGCACCGATGGCGTAGAACGCCACGTAACCCAGGTCGAGCAGCCCCGCCAGGCCTACCACGATGTTCAGGCCCAGGCCCAGCAGTACGTAGATCAGGCCGAGGATGACCACGGTCAGCAGGTACTTGTTGGCAAAGAACGGGAAGACCACGGCAATCACGATCAGCGCCGGAATGATCCAGCGCAGCCGCGACTTGTAGTCCGGTGCCAGTACATGCACCCCGGAGCCGCCGCCCTCGAAGCCTTGCAGGATCGACTGGCCCTTGTTGGTCTGCAGGAACAGGCTGAGCAGGAAGCGTCCGGCCATGACGCCGGCCACCAGCCAGGCCACGCGGGTCGGTTCCATGTTGAAGCTGTAGCCGTCGAGCACCACGCCGACGATGGGCCCGAAGACGATCAGGGAAATCAGCCCGGCGAGAATCGCGTCGATCAGGCTGCGCTTGATATCGAATGAAGTGTGTTTGGCAGCAGACATACTTACACCTTCGCCACGAGTGGGCGACCCAGCAGGCCTTGGGGACGGAAGATCAGGATCATCACCAGCAGGGAGAAACTGAACACGTCTTTGTAGTCGGAGTTGATCAACCCGGAGAACAGCGACTCGGAAATACCGAGGATGATGCCGCCGAGCATGGCCCCCGGCAGCGAGCCGATGCCTCCCAGTACCGCCGCGGTAAAGGCCTTGATGCCGATGATGAAGCCGGCATAGAAGTCGAAGGTGCCGTAGTTCATGGTGATCAGCACACCCGCCAGGGCGGCCATCACGGCGCCGATGACGAATACGTAGGAGATCACCCGGTCAGTGTTGATGCCCAGGATCGAGGCCATCTTGCGATCCTGCTGGGTGGCGCGGCACATGCGTCCCAGCTTGGTGAACTTGATGATGTAGGTCAGCGCGGCCATGCCGACGAAGGCGGCGACCAGGATGAAGATCTTGGTGTAGGTCAGCTGGACGAAACCGGTGCCCACTTCCAGGCGCCAGGCGCCTTCGAGCAGGGTCGGTACACCTTGCTGGCGTGCACCCTGGCTGATCTGCGCGTAGTTCTGCAGGATCAGCGAAATACCGATGGCACTGATCAGTGGTGCCAGGCGGGTGGAGTTGCGCAGGGGTTTGTAGGCGATGCGTTCGATGGTCCAGCCATAGACGCCCGTGACCACGATGGTGAAGATCAGCGTCCCGAGCATCAACAGCGGGAAGGATTCGATACCGAAGTACGCCAGCAATGCCAGACTGATCGCCGCCAGGTAAGCGGAGATCATATACACCTCGCCGTGCGCGAAGTTGATCATGCCGATAATGCCATAGACCATTGTGTAGCCGATGGCGATCAGGCCATAGACAGACCCCAGGGTCAGCCCGTTGACCAGTTGCTGCAGAAAAATACCATCCATAACGCAATCTCACGTATTTGAGATTGCACAAGCGCCGACCACGGTGAGCCCCGGATGAAGCGGCCCTCGCAGCGCGAGGTTGTGCAGATCTACGAGAAAAGACAGGTACGGCGTTGAACCGGGTAGCGACCCGGGCGCAGGCCCGGGTCGGTTACCGTTGTTATTTTTGTTTTTCCAGTTGGTGGTACTTGCCGTTTGCATCCCACTGGTAGACCACGTAGTCGGAAACGGTGAGGTCACCCTTGCCGTCCCACTTCTTCTCGCCCATCACGGTTTGCACCGGGTTGGCCTTGAGCCACTTGGCCGCGTCCTCGCCCTTGTTCGACTTGGCGCCGTTGAAGGCGGCGGCCAGGGCCTGGACCGAAGCGTAGGCATACAGGGTATAACCTTCAGGTTCGGTGCCGTTCTTGCGGAACTCTTCCACCACCGCCTTGCTGTCTGGCAGCAGGCGCGGGTCGGCGCCGAAGGTCATGTACACGCCGTTGGTGTACTGCGCGCCACCGGCAGTGGCCACCAGTTCGTCGGTGACGATACCGTCGTCGGACATGAAGGCGACGTCCTTGAGGCCCTGCTCGCGCAGTTGGCGAACCAGGGGACCGGCTTCCGGATGCAGGCCACCGAAGTAGACCACGTCGGCGCCAGCGGCACGGATCTTGGTGACCACGGCGCTGAAGTCCTTCTCGCCACGGGTCAGGCCTTCGTACAGCACCGGCTTCACGCCGCGTTTTTCCAGCTGGGCCTTGGTGGCATCCGCCAGGCCTTGGCCGTAGGTGTCCTTGTCGTGCAGGACCACGACCTTCTTGCCCTTGAGCACGTCGACGATGTAGTTGCCGGCGACGATGCCCTGCTGGTCGTCACGCCCGCACATGCGGAACATGGCGCTCAGGCCGCGTTCGGTAACCTGTGGGTTGGTCGAACCCGGGGTGATGGCGATGATGCCGGCTTCGTCATACACCTCGGAGGCCGGAATGGTGTTGGACGAGCAGAAGTGCCCGACCACACCGGCGACCTTGTCCTGGTCGACCAGGCGGTTGGCCACGGCCACGGCCTGCTTCGGCTCGCAGGCGTCGTCGCCCTTGACCAGGACGATCTTCTCGCCGTTGACCCCGCCCGCGGCGTTGATCTTGTCGGCCGCCGCCTGTGCACCTTTCATGTACTGCTCGCCAAACGCTGCGTTGGCACCGGTCATCGGGCCTGCTACGCCGAACTTGATGTCGGCCTGAACATACGAAGAAACGCCCAGCGCCGCTGCTACGGCGAGGGACAGAAAGCCTTTCCTGTAAAACGTCTGCGACATGAGGTGGTGCTCCTTGGAGTTCTTTTTTTGGTTGGCACTACAACTTTCAGCAATTGCTCTGAGCAAGGGCCGTGCCATTGGATTTTTATTCTGGAAAAACGCGTGAAGAAGTTGCCGGGGCTTGGGCCGCGTCCTTTTTTTATTGGCTGTGCAACCGTCTGCAACAAGGAAAGCGCCACCCGATTCATGAAATTCGGGCAACCCTTAAGTGCCATCATTGCAACCCCTGCAAGTGTTTACGTGCAACCAGCCTGTAACAGGATGCGTAACCGAACTGCACATCCATGGTGCGCGACTGCTACAGCGGGCACCATTCCGGGCTGGGGGCTGAACCGGAAAAGTGCTGTTACCCATAGCCTGCTACCGATGTACCCGGCCCCTGCCCGCCCACCTGTGGAAAAAGGCTGGCACAATGGCGAGGTCTGCGCGCCGTCCCGCCGGTTGAGGGCGCGCGCCTCCATGGAGTCCCTATGAGCGAAAGCGCTTTCGCCGATCGCATCGTGCAAAACCTGCTCGACACCGATTTCTACAAGCTGACCATGATGCAGGCCGTGCTGCACAACTACCCCAACGTCGACGTCGAGTGGGAGTTTCGCTGCCGCAATGGTGAAGACCTGCGCCCATACCTGGGGCAGATCCGCGAACAGATCGAACGACTGTGCGAATTGAGCCTGGGCAATGGCCAGTTGGGTTTCCTGGAGCAGATCAGCTTCCTGAAGCCGGATTTCCTGCGCTTTCTGGGCTTGTTCCGCTTCAACCTGCGTTACCTGCAACTGGGCATCGAGCACGACCAGCTGTACCTGCGCCTGCGCGGCCCCTGGCTGCACGTGATCCTCTTCGAGGTGCCCCTGCTGGCGATCATCAGCGAAGTGCGCAACCGCCATCGTTATCCACAGGTCAAGCTGGTCGAGGCCCGTGACCAACTGCATCGCAAGTTCGACTGGCTGCAGGCCCACGCCAGCAGCGATGAACTGGCCGAACTGCAGGTGGCGGACTTCGGCACCCGTCGGCGCTTCTCCTACAAGGTCCAGGAAGAAGTGGTACGGGTGCTCAAGGAGGATTTCCCGGCACGCTTCGTCGGCACCAGCAACGTGCACCTGGCACGGAAACTGGATATCAAGCCGTTGGGGACCATGGCCCACGAATGGATCATGGCCCACCAGCAACTGGGCCCGCGGCTGATCGACAGCCAGATCGCCGCACTCGACTGCTGGGTTCGGGAATACCGGGGCCTGCTCGGCATCGCCCTGACCGACTGCATCACCATGGACGCCTTCCTCGGCGATTTCGACCTGTACTTCGCCAAGCTGTTCGACGGCCTGCGCCACGACTCCGGCGACCCGGTGCAGTGGGCGGAAAAAGCCATCGCCCACTACCGCACGCTGGGGATCGACCCGATGACCAAGACCCTGGTGTTCTCCGACGGCCTGAACCTGACCCGGTCGCTGGAGATCTTCCGTGCCCTGCGCGGTCGCATCAATGTCAGCTTCGGCATCGGCACCAACCTGACCTGTGACATTCCCGGGGTGGCGCCGATGAGCATCGTGCTTAAAATGACCGACTGCAACGGCCAGCCTGTCGCCAAGATTTCCGACGAGGCGGCCAAGACCCAATGCCGCGACGAGAACTTCGTCGCCTACCTGCGCCACGTGTTCAAAGTGCCCAAGGAGTAATTCATGCAAGCTGTCCAGCGAGAGATCGCGCAAGCGCTCAAGGTCCAGCCGCCGTTTGCCGACCACGCCGCACTCGAGGCCGAAGTGGCCCGGCGCGTGGCCTTCATCAAGACCTGCCTGAACAATGCGCGGCTCAAGACGTTGGTGCTCGGCATCAGCGGTGGCGTCGACTCGCTGACTGCGGCCCTGCTGGCGCAGCGGGCGATCAATGAACTGCGCAGCGAAACCGGCGATGCCCAGTACTGCTTCATTGCCGTGCGCCTGCCCTACCAGGTGCAGCAGGACGAACACGATGCCCAGGCCTGCCTGGAAGTGATCAAGGCCGACGAGGTCCACACCGTCGACATCGCCCCGGCCGTGCGCGCCCTGGCTGTCGAGGTCAAGGCACTGGAGAACGGCTCGCCGGCCATGGTCGACTTCGTGGTCGGCAACACCAAGGCGCGCATGCGCATGGTCGCCCAGTACACCATCGCCGGCGCTCGCCAGGGCCTGGTGATCGGCACCGACCATGCCGCCGAGGCGGTGATGGGCTTCTTTACCAAGTTCGGTGACGGTTCCTGCGACCTGGCGCCGCTCAGCGGCCTGGTGAAGAACCAGGTACGGGCCATCGCCCGCAGCTTCGGTGCGCCGGAATCACTGGTGGAGAAAGTGCCGACCGCGGACCTGGAAGACCTGGCGCCGGGCAAGCCGGACGAGGCCTCCCACGGGGTGACCTACAAGGAAATCGATGCCTTCCTGCACGGCGAACCGGTGAGCCAGGAAGCGTTCGACATTATCAGCGGCACCTACCGCAAGACCCAGCACAAGCGCGAGATGCCGTTCGCGCCATAAAAGCATCGCGGGGCAAGCCCGCTCCTACACGACCGGTAGGAGCGGGCTTGCCCCGCGATCAGCAAGCAACCCTTACTTCAGGGTAACGGTGCCTTTCATCATCGAGATGTGGCCTGGGAACGAGCAGAAGAAACCGTACTTCTCGTCCGCCTTGAGCTTGGACACATCAATGGTCAGCGAACCCGTCTCCTTGGCACCGATCACCTTGGTGTGAGCGATGACGCGCGCGTCGCCTTCCTTCAGGTAGTCCTTGTCGATGCCAGCGCTCAGGCCGTCGGTGGCGATCGGCTGCATGTCCGCTTCCTTGCTGATCACCAGGTTGTGGCCCATGACGTTCTTCGGCAGGTTGCCGGAGTGAGTCAGCTCGACGGTGAAGGTCTTGCAGCTCTTGTCGATTTCAATGGCCTTGGTGTTGAAGGACATCTGGTCGGTGGAATCGACCGTGACCTTGCACTCGGCAGCGAAAACCTGGGTGCTGGCGAGGGTCAGCAAGGATACTGCGACAACTTTGGCAAACATCGTGAATCTCCTTGGCAGGGGTTTTATCAGTTCGCATGCTGCCTGAATCCGCTTGGTGCCTCCCTGATATGCATCAACGAGGTAGGCCTGGGACCAGACAGTTGAATTGTTCTATAGATTGTATACATACAATCAAAGTGCACATCATGCGCTATTCCGGGACGATGAGACAACCTCTCATTTAGGAGCAATGACTATGTCCCTTGGTAGCTTGATGAACAGCCTCCTGGCCGCCTATGCCTGTGGCAGTGCCGGCGCCAGCTGCGAATTCTCGCGTCCGGAGTGAATCCGGCCTTGGAAGTGACCGGCATGCGCCTTACCCTGTCCGCGCTTGTAACCGGAGAGAAGCAATGCCAGTACGTTCCGTTTGTGTGTTCTGTGGCGCCAGCACCGGCGTCAATCCGGCCTACCGGGAGGCAGCCATTGCCCTCGGCCAGGCTATCGCCAGCCGAGGCCTGACCTTGGTCTACGGCGGTGGCGCGGTCGGCCTCATGGGCATCGTCGCCGATGCGGCCATGGCCGCTGGCGGCGAAGTAGTCGGCATCATCCCCCAGGCCCTGATGGACGCCGAGGTCGGCCACAGTGGCCTGACCCGCCTGGAAGTGGTCGACGGCATGCACGCCCGCAAGGCGCGCATGGCCGAACTGAGCGATGCCTTCGTTGCCCTGCCTGGCGGCCTGGGCACCCTGGAAGAGCTGTTCGAAGTCTGGACCTGGGGCCAGTTGGGCTATCACGCCAAACCCCTGGGCCTGCTCGACGTCAACGGTTTCTACAGCAAGCTGGGCAGCTTTCTCGACCATGTTGTGGAAGAAGGCTTCGTGCGCCCCCAGCACCGCGCCATGCTGAAACTGGCCGATGCGCCCGATGAGCTGCTCGATGCCATGGACAGCTTCGAGGCACCGGTCTTGCCCAAGTGGGTCGATAAAAAGCCCGACTAGCTTCCTCCTTCCTCACGCTGCACGTGCCTGTCCCGCATTCCGGGACATGGCCGCCCGCTGTCTCGAATCTATCACATACATATGTACCACCAATGCGCAGCCAGGCTTTCACAAAGTGGCGAGAACGCTGCCGGCCTGCGGCAGCTCGCAAAGGAGTTCCAGTATGGACACACTCGATTCGACGCCCGAATATGGCGATGCTCTGCTTTTCTCAACCTTGGCCCAGGCCGTCGACCAGGATCTGCAGCAGCTCAAACAGCACCTGAGTGCCACAATTCCAGCACCAGCAGTGCTTGTGCCTACCGAAGGCACCCCTTTGGCAACGCTTCACCTGACGGCGAGAGCGTTCGCCGAGAAAGTGCGGCAAGACGTTGGCGAAAATACGCCCCCCGGGCAGCGTACGTTCTTCAAAGCCACATCAACCGGGAATTTCAGTCTCCAACAAGGCAAGCCCCCCCGAAACACGAGCGCGTTACTGGCTGACTTCCCAGCGCTGGCCGGCAAATTGAAGAGCCTCAGACAGTTGGCAGGAGAGCTGGGGGGCGTCTTTGAGTATTCGGGAGTCAGCCCCGTCGCAATGCTTCATTACTATGGCATCGTCGTGGCGCAAGACTCCCTCTCTGCGCAGGGCTGTATCGAACACTTGAGTGCAGAGGATCTGGCTTACTGGATAATTGACCGGCAAATTCCTCCACTGATGCTCGATGACATCGACATCCGCCTGATACTGGACACTGCTGCTGAATTCAAAGGCCGTACAGCATCACTGCTCCAAGCTATTTGGGGCGACACGGTCGAACAATCCCTCCCTCGAACCCCCTTCGCCGCGATGGTGCACTTGCTGGAGAGTGACAAGGCGCAACACTTCGCGCACAGATTGCTGCAGAAACTGAACTGGCTGGGTACCTCGGCGGGAGAAGCAACCTCCCCAACCGTCGTCTATAAGCTGCTGGAAGTGTCTATTGCGCTTGATTTGTATCCACAAGCGACCGAACTGGCCAGCGAATTGAACAGTCTGCACAGCAACGGCGAGCGAAGGTACTCGGGCAAGACACTCGATGAAACACAATTGGCACTTGAGCACTTCGTCAGCCGTGGCAAGCAACTGAGCGCGCTCCAGGCCAAATTGGCAGTGTTGGCACTGCGCAACCAGTTACCGCTGGAGTTTCGAGTACCTCATTTACCCCCCAGCCTGCGTTTTCGCCGCACGCTGAAGTGGTTTCAATTCAAGCAGGCACTCACCATTGCGGAGGTCATCCACCCCGGTTGGTCAGCTCAACTTTCGTACTTGCAATTGATGACACTGCGCCAAGCTGAACTCAAGCGAGTAAACAATGACGGTGACATGCTATTTCTTTATGGCCGCCAGGCCATACGGGAGTGGGTCGAAGATCGCAACAGCGCTTATTTTTCAACGTTGACTGAAGCTCGCATCGGCGAATATGTCGAAGAGTTTCGAGAATATGAGCACCGTCTGCAGCAGGCCATGATTCACCTTGGAACCGCTCCACCCGATCGATTTCAGATGGCGCACGAGGCTATCAAGAACGTTGGCGCCCCCCCCCAATTCCTACTGGTAGAGGACAATGATTTCAGCCACGTAGTAAGCTTAGCGCTTAAAGACGACGGGGACATCGCACTTTATACGCCATCCAGCTACAGAGGAACCTTACGACCTGCTTACGGCACTTTGATTGACTTGGTTGCTGCCGGAAAATTAACACAGAAAAAAAACAAATGGACCCAACCTGGGGAAAACCCAATAAAACTAAATTTCCAGGATATTCCTGACGACCCTGACATCAATAACCAATTCGCAGCAGCGTACGACCCCTGGCTCGCGCAGGTAAAGAAAAGCTATGAGACCCTGGTGTTCGAACTCGTTGACTCCCTGCCTTATGAGGATCGCCTAATCATTGGCGCAGGAAATACCGCTCTCTGCCACCTTGTGGCAGCGCCCTCTGGGGAAGCGCTCTACGTGCGCTTCAACTTCATTATAAAAGCCCAGGCGGTCAAGTATGACGAACGCCCCTATTTTTATGAAGTTCGCCCATTTGAATCAATAATAATCAGACGCAACGATATAAAAAGCTTCACGCTCGTCCGCCCCTTCCACCCTTCAAGACCACAGGACGCTGTTGACCAAGTCAGTAATGACGCTTCAATAGCCAAGGCCTATTTCCTAGAGCAATTTCCACCGTACCCCGCCGCCGAAGTTGGCCAACGATTAGCCACAATCATGGCCGATAATTATTTAGTGCAATATCCAGATCATTTCCGATTGGCCTGTCGGGGAATGACACGATTCGACAAAGACCGCCCAGCGCTCTATGTCTTGAAAAACTACATCGTTCCGCTATGGGGCCCGATTGAACAATTGCAGGAAGCCAGGAAGTTCGGAACCATCAACGATATTGCCTGGGCGTCCCTCGCCGTAGCGGTCGACGCGGTCACGCTGGGTATTGCAGCCGGTAAGCTCGCAAGCCAGGGGGCAAAAGTGTTGATGCTCGCCTGGAACAACGGCTTCAGGGCAGCCAGGACGGCACTTGTAAAACTCGGCACTGTGACAGTCGCACAACAAGCTTTGGATCTGTTCAACCCGTTAGACGGCCCCCTGGCATTGAGCAGATCAGCCTATCAGCTGAGCAAACCTGCCCGAGCCTTCCTGCACAACAAGCTCAAAGCACTGCGATCACACTGGAGCGCACACACAACCCTTCGACGCCCGATTGCGACATGGCATGCAAAAGGCTTCACCAGCACCGACAGGTTTCTGCGTCGCAGGCTCGACAGCCATCGCAATACTGCCATCCACCTACAAGGACATGACCACTACGCTGTCGACTCAGTCCATCGATTCCCGTTTGGCCCACCCTTGATGAGCGCATCCAAAGGCCAACTGACACGGCGGCCGGTTACTGACATACCGGTGCGCAGCGTGGATGGCCAGTGGGCGTTCACGCTTCCTCGCTCTCTGCAACAAGTAAGAGTGAAGTACCTGGGCGACGATATCTACCTGGAAACAGAGCGTGCCCTCTACAAAATGAAAACGCTCGACACGGGCAAAACGGTGTGGCGGCGAACGCCTGATCGTTTACCGGATGATGAGTTTCTCCCCCCTCTGCACTACGTTCCCTGCCGCCGCAAACGTGGGCTGGATATGGTGCCTTGCGAAGGGGAGATCAGAACAAAAGTGTGGACCAACGCAGAGGTGGTCAATAACCAGAACGCGCTCCCTGTAGAGTGGTTTCTGAATCGAAGTATCCAACCAGCTCACGGAGAATTCATCCACAACAGCGCCATCTGGACTGTAGCCGGCCGACAGTTGAAGAGACCCTACGGGGGGCGTGAAATAACCTATAACTCCGTTGTTTCTGCTGAAATCCTCGGAGGGAACGATGTTTTCAAACAGATAAAACTCGGAAGAATCTCGCCCGAAGCGGATGACACTCGAACGATTTCAGCCATTTTAATCAAGCGTAAAAGCGGTGGAGACCCCGTACTGGTCACTCGCGCCGACAACAGCACTTACTATCGCGGTGATCTGACAGGGACAGGCAACACACTTTCACTACAAAAGATGAACACTCAACACCTTAACGATACAAGCGACCTGGACATGATCGACGAAGATACCTATCTCGCGAGTGTTTACAATGGCGCCTACGACGCTCATTACCAGTTCAAGTTCGTAAAACCAGACATCCTCGACAAACACACCGCCAACTTGTCCAAGGAACTGGATGATAACAAAATTCCCGCAACGGCATTCTACCAAAGCGCTGAGTTTGACACCGCCAGCTCAGCCGTTCATCTCGCGCTATTCTGCAAGTTCACGCAGTTACGTATAAGGAAGGCTATTCGCCAGACTATTGATGGGTGGGACCCCATTACGAACCAGACGGCGGCTTCATACCTGACGCAGATTGCCACTACATTGAACATGCTGACGATGTCTAACATGCACAGCGTCAAAACCATTCTGAACAGTCCGAGAATGAACAACATAGGAAAACAGAAAAACTACGCCTTCCTACGGGTCGTTTATAAAGATGGACGAGCGGCAGACACTTACTTTTCTGTGTCAGGAAGGAAGTCCTCGGACAGTTTCAAGTTTGAGCTGAGCCATGCAATGGCGGATAAACGCACAGCTGCAAACTGGCAATTTTCTGGAGCTAACGCCACCCATGCTACCGAGGGTCGATTCATTGACGTGCAACCGTCGAGAGGGGACCGAGAACTCCCGGAGGACCGTATCCTCGTCCCGCCGACCCCCTCATTGGGCAATACCAAGACCCTGGAGGGCAGCGTCAACTTGCGAGAGCTGGATTCCGAGCGATTGCTCATTGCCCAGTTCAGAAAGGACACGCCGGACCTGAACCAGGTTGAATCCCTGATGCTATTTACCAAGTACCCGACGTGCTACTCCTGCACCCGGTTGATCAGGGACCTGCATGATGAACTCCCAGGAAAACTGAAAGTACTCGAAGGCCCCCGATAACCACACTCAGCGCGGCAGTACCGGCTGGCGCGCTGGCTTCTTCTTGCCCTTGCCGCCCTTGGCCGCATCCTTGCGTGCCTTGGCCGCTTCCTGGTTGCGGGCAAAGGCGGCGGCCTTGGCCTGCTCACGCTTGTCCCAGGGCTTGGCACCGTCACTGCCACGCGGCGGCAAGCCGGTGTGCTGGGTGAGAATCTTCTGCTCCTTGCCCACCTTGTGGCTGCCGGCCGGGGTCGAGTTCTTGCGCCGGGCACTCTGGTAGCTGTCGGTCGCCGGCTGGTGCAGCGGAATCAGCTGGTGCTTGCCCGGGCCGATCAGGTCGGCACGGCCCATGCGTTCCAGGGCTTCGCGCAGCATCGGCCAGCCCTTCGGATCGTGGTAGCGCAGGAAGGCCTTGTGCAGGCGACGCTGCTGCTCGCTCTTGACGATGGTCACCCCTTCGCTCTTGTAGGTGACCTTGCGCAGCGGGTTCTTGCCCGAGTGGTACATGGCCGTGGCCGAGGCCATTGGCGAGGGGTAGAACGCCTGCACCTGGTCGGCGCGGAAGCCGTTGGCCTTGAGCCACAGCGCCAGGTTCATCATGTCTTCGTCGGTGGTGCCCGGGTGGGCGGCGATGAAGTACGGGATCAAGTACTGCTCCTTGCCCGCCTCTTTCGAGAACTTCTCGAACATGCGCTTGAAGCGGTCGTAGGTGCCGATGCCCGGCTTCATCATCTGGTTGAGCGGACCTTCCTCGGTATGCTCCGGAGCGATCTTCAGGTAGCCACCGACGTGGTGGGTCACCAGCTCGCGCACGTACTCCGGCGACTCGACCGCCAGGTCGTAACGCAGGCCCGAGGCGATCAGGATCTTCTTCACCCCCGGCAAGGCACGGGCGCTGCGGTACAGCTTGATCAGCGAGGAGTGGTCGGTGTTCAGGTTCGGGCAGATGCCCGGGAACACGCACGACGGCTTGCGGCAGTGGGTCTCGATCTCCGTGCTCTTGCAGGCGATGCGGTACATGTTCGCCGTCGGGCCGCCCAGGTCGGAAATGACGCCGGTGAAACCGGGAACCTTGTCGCGAATCTCTTCGATCTCACGAATGATCGAGTCGTGGGAACGGTTCTGGATGATGCGCCCTTCGTGCTCGGTGATCGAGCAGAAGGTGCAGCCACCGAAGCAGCCGCGCATGATGTTCACCGAGAAACGGATCATGTCGTAGGCCGGGATCTTCTCCTTGCCGTACGCCGGGTGCGGAATGCGCGCATAGGGCATGCCGAACACGTAGTCCATTTCTTCGGTGGTCATCGGAATGGGTGGCGGGTTGAACCAGACATCCACCTCGCCGTGCTTCTGCACCAGGGCGCGGGCGTTACCCGGGTTGGTCTCCAGGTGCAACACGCGGTTAGCGTGGGCATAGAGCACCGGGTCGTTACGGACCTTCTCGAACGATGGCAGGCGGATCACCGTCTTGTCCCGGGTCATGCGCGGGCTGTCGAGGATCTGCACCACCTTGGCTTCGTTCGGGTCTTCGACCTCGCCCTTTTCCTGCTCGATGGCGCAGGCCTGGGTGTCCTGGGTGTTGACGTACGGGTTGATGATCTTGTCGACCTTGCCCGGCCGGTCGATGCGGGTGGAATCGACTTCGTACCAGCCCTGCGGGGTATCGCGGCGGATGAAGGCCGAGCCGCGGATGTCGGTGATGTCTTCGATCTTCTCGCCGGCCGCCAGGCGCTGGGCGACGTCGACGATGGCCCGCTCGGCGTTGCCGTACAGCAGGATGTCGGCGCAGGCGTCGATCAGGATCGAATGACGGACCTTGTCCTGCCAGTAGTCGTAGTGGGCGATGCGGCGCAGCGACGCCTCGATGCCGCCGAGGACGATCGGCACATGCTTGTAGGCTTCCTTGCAGCGCTGGCTGTAGACCAGGCTGGCGCGGTCCGGACGCTTGCCGGCCAGGCCGCCCGGCGTGTAGGCGTCGTCCGAGCGGATCTTCTTGTCGGCGGTGTAGCGGTTGATCATCGAGTCCATGTTGCCGGCCGCGACGCCGAAGAACAGGTTCGGCTCGCCAAGTTTCATGAAGTCATCCTTGGACTGCCAGTCGGGCTGGGCAATGATGCCCACCCGGAAGCCCTGGGCCTCCAGCAGCCGGCCGATGATCGCCATGCCGAACGACGGATGGTCGACGTAGGCATCACCGGTCACGATGATGATGTCGCAGGAATCCCAGCCGAGCTGATCCATCTCCTCCCTGCTCATCGGCAGGAACGGTGCTGGCCCGAAGCATTCGGCCCAGTACTTGGGATAGTCGAAAAGTGGTTTGGCTGCTTGCATGTCAGTGACCGGTGGCTAATCGATGAAAAATCGCGGGCGCGGAATATAGCACAAAAATTGACCAATTCCGACGTTAAAGGTCGGAATAGGAGGAAATGGCCTTATTCGTCGTCGTCGAAGTTGTAACTACCCGGCGCCAGGTTCTCGAAGCGCGTGTACTTACCGATGAAGGCCAGGCGGATAAAGCCGATCGGGCCGTTCCGCTGCTTGCCGATGATGATCTCGGCAATGCCCTTGTGTTCGGTCTCGGGGTGATACACCTCGTCCCGGTAGACGAACATGATCACGTCGGCGTCCTGCTCGATCGCACCCGATTCACGCAAGTCGGAGTTCACCGGACGCTTGTTCGGGCGTTGTTCCAGGGAGCGGTTGAGCTGCGACAGGGCCACCACCGGGCAGTTGAATTCCTTGGCCAGGGCCTTGAGCGAGCGGGAGATCTCGGAGATCTCGTTGGTACGGTTGTCGCCGCTGGAGCCCGGGATCTGCATCAACTGCAGGTAGTCGATCATGATCAGGCCGATCTCGCCGTGCTCGCGCACCAGGCGGCGGGTACGGGCACGCATTTCCGACGGGCTGATGCCGGCGGTATCGTCGATGAACAGCTTGCGGTCGTTGAGCAGGTTGACCGCCGAGGTCAGCCGCGGCCAGTCGTCGTCTTCCAGCTGGCCGGAACGGACCTTGGTCTGGTCGATACGCCCCAGGGACGACAGCATACGCATGATCAGCGATTCGCCTGGCATCTCCAGGGAGTACACCAGCACCGCCTTGTCGCTGCGCAGCACGGCGTTCTCTACCAGGTTCATGGCGAAGGTGGTCTTACCCATGGACGGACGGCCGGCGACGATGATCAGGTCGGCCGGCTGCAGGCCGCTGGTCTTCTCGTCGAGGTCGGTGTAGCCGGTGGACAGGCCGGTGATCGCGTCGGAGGTGTTGAACAGGGTGTCGATGCGGTCGATGGCCTTGGTCAGCAGTTCGTTGACGCCCACCGGGCCACCGGTTTTCGGCCGCGCCTCGGCGATCTGGAAGATCTGCCGTTCGGCCTCGTCGAGGATCTCTTCGGCATTGCGGCCCTGGGGGTTGAAGGCGCTGTCGGCGATCTCGTTGCTGATGCTGATCAGCTGGCGCAGGGTCGCCCGCTCGCGGATGATCCCCGCGTAGGCCTTGATGTTGGCCACCGACGGGGTGTTCTTGGCCAGTTCGCCCAGGTAGCCCAGGCCGCCGACCTGGGAGCTGAGACCTTCCTTGTCCAGCTGCTCGTGCAGGGTCACCACGTCGAACGGGGCCATCTGGTCGGCAAGCTTGTGGATGGCGCGGAAGATCAGGCGGTGGTCATGACGGTAGAAGTCGCCGTCGGAGACTTGATCGAGCACCCGCTCCCAGGCGTTGTTGTCCAGCATCAAGCCACCGAGCACGGCCTGTTCGGCCTCGATGGAATGTGGCGGCACCTTCAGGGCAGCGGTTTGCAGATCATATTGCTCGGGGGCGGTTATCTCGTTCATGGCCACGCAGGAATCAGGGTGTTGAAAAAGACAAAGGGCACGACCTGCAAAGCAGGATCGTGCCCGATGTTAACCGGCTGGCACTCAAGGTGCCAACCGATCGGTACAGCTTAGGCTGCGACAACAACCACGCGAACGGTGGCTTCAACGTCGCTGTGCAGGTGCACGGCAACGTCGTATTCGCCGACGTTACGGATGGTGCCGTTCGGCAGACGAACTTCAGCCTTGGCCACTTCAACGCCGGAGGCGGTCAGGGCGTCAGCGATGTCGTGGGTGCCGATCGAACCGAACAGCTTGCCTTCGTCACCGGCGGTGGCAGTGATGGTCACTTCCAGCTCGGCCAGTTGGGCAGCGCGAGTTTCAGCCGAAGCTTTCTTCTCAGCAGCGATTTTTTCCAGCTCAGCACGACGCTCTTCGAACGCAGCCAGGTTGGCAGCGGTAGCAGCGACAGCTTTGCCGAATGGCAGCAGGAAGTTACGACCGTAACCGGACTTAACTTTTACCTTGTCGCCCAGGTTGCCCAGGTTGGCGACTTTTTCCAGCAGGATCAGTTCCATTTGGTATAAACCTCTTAACTTTTAACCTTCACCGTTCGCGGAATCGTTATCGGCACCTTTCGGGGGTGCCTTGCGACCGCGAAAATCAATCAGGCTGTCGACAATGGCCAGAACCACGAGCAACGGATAAGTCAGCTGCATGAACAGCAGCAGTGTCACGTACATCCCGACCAGCCAGAATTTGCCCAGTCGTCCTTGCGCCACCAGCCCATGCATCAGGGCAAGCCCTGCGAACATCAGCGGAACGCTGCACAGCGGCGTCAACATCGCCAGTTCAGGACCGAAATTCGGCCCCACCAGCATGAGCACCACCAGTACCAGCGTCGGCACCAGGGGGAGCCTGACCGCTTGAAACTCGCGACCAAAACCTCCCGGGTTATACAACACTGCCTGCCAGTAACGACCCAACATCAGGGCCAGCACACTGACGGCTTGCAACAAGGCCGCAATCAGGCCGTTGAGCACCGGTGCGATCAGGCCACCCAGGCGGGCCCGCTCCTCTACCGACAACTGCTGGTAGAGACCGTCGAGCATCTGCGGCAGGGCTTTTTCAAGCGCTCCAGCCAGAGCTTCGATCGGTTCGCGGAACACCGAACCCAGAATCACGCCATACACCAGGCCCAAAGCGATGCTGGACAACAGCACCCGGTTCCAGGACTGCCCGGCGCGCAACAGCGCAGCCAGCCCCAGCGTACCCAGCAACACCAACAAGGTGCGCGGCTCGCCGAAGAACCACCAGGCCAACGCCGGCAATAATGCCCAGGCGAGGACCCCGGAGGCGTCCTTGAAACCGCGCCGCAGGAACACCAGGCTCCCGGCGGCGGCACTCAACCAGAACAACAGCGGCAAAGCCGCACAACCCACCACCACAAGGGTGGCCTGCACGCGACCGCGCATGATGAAATCAGCCAAGGCGCGCATGCATTTTATCCTTTGCTACTTGTCGAAAACCCGGTCTCAGCGGCCGTGGCTGTCGGTGTAGGGCAGCAGGGCCAGGAAGCGGGCGCGCTTGATAGCGGTAGCCAGCTGACGCTGATAACGAGCTTTGGTACCAGTGATACGGCTCGGAACGATCTTGCCGGTTTCGGATACGTAAGCTTTCAGGGTGTTGAGATCTTTGAAATCGATCTCTTTCACGTCTTCAGCAGTGAAGCGGCAGAATTTACGACGACGGAAGAAACGTGCCATGTAATAGGCTCCTCAAAAGGTCCGTGGATTACTCGTCAGCGTTATCGCTGTTGTCGCTGTCATTGCTGTCGTCGCCTTCGGCGCTGTCAGCATGCTCAGGACGGTCGCGACGCTCACGGCGCTCGCTGCGGTTCTCTTCGGCCTTGAGCATCTCGGACTGACCGGTGACGGCTTCGTCGCGACGGATGACCAGGTTACGGATCACGGCATCGTTGTAGCGGAAGTTGTCTTCCAGCTCGGCCAGGGCCTTGCCGGAGCACTCAACGTTCAGCATCACGTAGTGAGCCTTGTGAACATTGTTGATTGCGTAGGCCAGTTGACGACGGCCCCAGTCTTCCAGGCGGTGGATCTTGCCACCATCTTCTTCGATCAGCTTGGTGTAACGCTCGACCATGCCGCCGACTTGCTCGCTCTGGTCAGGGTGGACCAGAAAGATGATTTCGTAATGACGCATGAATGCTCCTTACGGGTTGTAGTCTGCCACCAGAGTGGTCAGACAAGGAGTGAATGACACTTATAGGTCTTGCCCCGGGAAAAGGCGCGTGAACGCCTGCCAACACGGCAAGGGGCGCAATTGTAGAGAAGCGCCGGGGGACAAGCAAGGGAATTGGTGAATTATTGAGCAGCTGAAAAGCATCGCGGGGCAAGCCCGCCCCCACATGGATCTATGTGGGAGCGGGCTTGCCCCGCGAAGGCATCAACCCTTGGCTTTGGCGTTACGCTGACGAACGGCCTCGAACAGGCAGATACCGGTCGCCACCGACACGTTCAGGCTGCTCACGCTGCCGGCCATCGGCAGCTTGACCAGGAAATCGCAGTGCTCGCGAGTCAAACGGCGCATGCCCTTGCCTTCGGCGCCCATGATCAGGATGGTCGGCCCGGTCAGGTCCTGCTGGTACAGCTCCTGCTCGGCCTCGCCGGCGGTACCGACAATCCACAGGCCGCGCTGCTGGAGTTTCTCCAGGGTGCGCGCCAGGTTGGTCACGGCCACCAGCGGGATCACTTCGGCAGCGCCGCAGGCCACCTTGCGCACCGCAGGGGTCAGGGTCGCCGACTTGTCCTTGGGCACCACCACCGCCAGGGCACCGGCGGCATCGGCGGTGCGCAGGCAGGCGCCGAGGTTGTGCGGGTCGGTGACACCGTCGAGGACCAGGATCAGCGGCGTGACTTCGGTGCGGTCGAGCAGCTCTTCGAGCATCGCCTCGCCCCAGACCTGGCTCGGGCTGACCTCGGCCACCACGCCCTGGTGAACGCCTTCGACCCAGGCGTCCAGCTCGCGGCGCTCGGCCTGGCCGACGGCCACGCGGTACTGTGCAGCCAGTTCCAGCAGTGCCTGGAGCCGAGGCTCGCTACGGCCCTCGGACAACCAGATCTGCTTGACCCGCTTAGGGTGGTGACGCAACAGCGCTTCCACGGCGTGAACACCGTAGATCTTTTCCAACTGACTCATGACTTGGCCTTGGGTTTACGTGATCCGGAGCCCGCTTTCGGCGGCCCCTTGCGATGCTTGCTCGGTTTCTCCGACGACTTGCCGGCCTTGGAGGACGACTTGCCGCTGGCGTGCTTGGCATCGGCCATCAGCGCCTTCTTCATCTCCCGGCTCTTGCGCACTTCGGCGTTTTTCGCCGCGGCGTGCGAAGGGAAATAAGCTTCGGCGGTTTCGTTCTTCTTGCTCCGGCGCGCAGGCTCGGCCTTGATCGTCTCGGCCTTGTCGAGGATCGGCACAGCCTTGCCATCCTGCGGACGGACACCCTCGGCGCGCGGCTTGCGGCCAATCGGTGCCTTCAGGGTGTTTTCGGCCATCTCGAAGTCGATCTTGCGCTGCTCGAGGTCGACGCGCATCACCCGCACTTCGACCGTATCGCCCAGGCGGAAGCTGCGCCCGGTACGTTCACCGGACAGGCGATGGTGCACTGGATCGAAGTGGTAGTAGTCGCCCGGCAAGGCGCTGACATGGACCATGCCTTCGACGTAGATGTCGGTCAACTCGACGAACAGGCCAAAGCCGGTCACCGCGGTGATCACACCTGGGAAGCTCTCGCCCACGCGGTCCTTCATGTACTCGCACTTGAGCCAGTTGACCACGTCGCGGGTAGCCTCGTCGGCACGCCGCTCGCTCATCGAGCACTGCTCGCCGAGTTGCTCCAGGGTCGGCTCGTCGTACGGATAGATGCGCGCCTTGGGAATGCTCATGGCGCCGGCACGCTTGACGTGCGGGGTATCCTGGCGCGAACGGATCACGCTGCGGATGGCCCGGTGGGTCAGCAGGTCCGGATAACGACGGATCGGCGAGGTGAAGTGGGTGTAGGCCTCGTAGTTCAGACCGAAGTGGCCGTTGTTGTCGGCGCTGTACACCGCCTGGCTCAACGAGCGCAGCATCACGGTCTGGATCAGGTGGAAGTCCGGACGATCGGCGATGTTCGCCAGCAGCGCCTGGTAATCCTTGGGCGACGGACCGTCCTTGCCCTTGTGCAGGGACAGGCCCAGCTCACCGAGGAAGGCGCGCAGTTTTTCCAGGCGCTCCGGCGGCGGACCGTCGTGGACCCGGTACAGGGCCGGAATCTCGTGTTTCTTGAGGAATTCTGCGGTGGCCACGTTGGCCGCCAGCATGCACTCTTCGATCAGCTTGTGCGCATCGTTGCGCACGGTCGGCCGGATTTCGGCGATCTTGCGCTCGGAGCCGAAGATGATCCGGGTTTCCTGGGTTTCGAAGTCGATCGCGCCACGGGTGTGACGGGCCGCCAGCAGTACCTTGTACAGTGCATAGAGCTGCTTGAGGTGCGGCACCACCTCGCTGTATTCCTCGCGCAGGGCCTTGCCTTCGCGGGTGCGGGCGTGTTCGAGCATGCTGCTGACCTTGTTGTAGGTCAGGCGCGCATGGGAATGGATCACCGCTTCGTAGAACTGGTAATCGACCATCTGCCCGGACTTGTTGATGGTCATTTCACAGACCATCGCCAAGCGGTCGACGTGCGGGTTCAGCGAGCACAGGCCGTTGGACAGCTCTTCGGGCAGCATCGGCACCACCCGCTCGGGGAAGTACACCGAGTTGCCGCGCACCTGGGCTTCGGCGTCCAGGGCAGAACCCAGGCGCACATAGCTGGAGACGTCGGCAATGGCCACGTACAGGCGCCAGCCACCGGAGAACAGGCGCAGCTTGCCCAGGCTCTCGCAGTAGACCGCATCGTCGAAGTCGCGCGCGTCCTCGCCGTCGATGGTGACGAACGGCAGGTGGCGCAGGTCGATTCGGTGTTCCTTGTCCTTCTCCTCGACCTCCGGCTTGAGCTTGCGCGCTTCCTTGATCACGGCCTCGGGCCAGACATGGGGAATGTCGTAGCTGCGCAGCGCCACGTCGATTTCCATGCCCGGCGCCATGTAGTTGCCGATCACTTCGGTGATGTCACCCTGGGGCTGGAAGCGCGGGGTCGGCCAGTGGGTGATCTTCACCTCGACGAACTGACCGATCTTGGCGCCGCCGTTGCGCCCCGGGGTGACCAGCACTTCCTGCTGGACCTTGGGGTTGTCCGGGGTGACGAAGCCGATACCGCCTTCTTCGAAATAGCGACCCACGATGCTTTCATGGGCGCGGGAAATCACTTCGACGATAACGCCTTCGCGACGACCGCGGCGGTCGAGGCCGGAGACCCGGGCCAGGGCGCGGTCGCCGTCGAACACCAGGCGCATCTGCGCCGGGCTCAGGAACAGGTCATCGCTGCCATCGTCAGGGGCGAGGAAACCGAAGCCGTCACGGTGACCGGAAATGCGGCCCAGGATCAGGTCCAGCTTGTCTACCGGGGCATAAGTGCCGCGCCGGGTATAGATCAGCTGGCCATCACGCTCCATGGCACGCAGACGGCGGCGCAGGGCTTCGATCTGGTCTTCGGTGGTCAGGCCGAACTCTTCGACCAACTGTTCGCGCGCTGCTGGCGAGCCGCGCTCGTCCAGACGCTGCAGAATCAGCTCACGACTAGGAATGGGGTTTTCGTATTTTTCCGCTTCACGAGCGGCCTCGGGATCGAGGGACTGCCAATCGGCCATTAGGAGGGGTTCACCTTGTCTATATAAGGGTTAGTTTGGCATAGCCGTATTGAAACCGGAAATTTCAGGCTTGGACAGCCCCGACACGGCCTCCGGAGAGCGGCAATAGGCCCGCAGAATCAACAAGTTGAATTTTTTGAAATTTTTTTTGATCCGGGGCTTTACAGCCCTCGAGGTCATCCGTATAGTGCGCACCACAACGACGGACAGCCCGGCGTTGAGTTGAGACGAATCACGCTACCAAGCATATGTGACCTCAACGAATGTGTGCCCAGGTGGCGGAATTGGTAGACGCGCTGGTTTCAGGTATCAGTGACTTAACGGTCGTGGAAGTTCGAGTCTTCTCCTGGGCACCAAGTATTCTAGAGCGATAGATAGCAAATTTGTCTGTCACTCAGCAACACGATTCATGCTGTAGATGTAAAAGCTTTGCCCAGGTGGCGGAATTGGTAGACGCGCTGGTTTCAGGTATCAGTGACTTAACGGTCGTGGAAGTTCGAGTCTTCTCCTGGGCACCATATAAAAACCCACTAGCTTGCTAGTGGGTTTTTTCTTGCCTGCGATTTAACCCCTCCCCCGCCAGCCCCCGTAATTACAGCCCCGACGTCATCCGATAGTCTGCTCATGAATTTCTTGCCATGCGGCCACTTGAGAAACAATTTCGTTTACCATTGTTTCTAAATATGTAGCCGTAAGCGAGGAAGTACCCGCATGACGATCCGCCCGAAAACGCTGATGCGCACCCTGGCCGCCGCTGTACTGAGCCTGGTGATCGGCGCTCCGGCCGCCCTGGCAGATGAACCGGTCACCCTGACCCTGTACAACGGCCAGCACAAGGAAATCGGCGAAGCCATCGCCAAGGCCTACGAGGCCAAGACCGGTATCCACATCAACATCCGCAAGGGCAGCAGCAACCAGCTGGCCAGCCAGATCATCGAAGAAGGCGAGCGCTCGCCTGCCGATGTCATCTACACCGAAGAATCGCCACCGCTGAACAACCTCGGCGAACTGGGCCTGCTGGCAACCATCGACGACTCGACCCTGCAAATGCTGCCCAAGGAATTCGTTGCCAGCAATGGCACCTGGATGGGCGTGACCGCGCGCACCCGCGTGGTCGCCTTCAACCCCAAGGTGATCGACGAGAAAGAACTGCCACCCTCGGTGATGGACTTCGCCAGCCCCGAGTGGGAAGGCAAGGTCGGCTACGTGCCCACCAGCGGCGCCTTCCAGGAGCAGGCCGTGGCCATCCTCAAGCTGCACGGTCGCGAGGCCGCCGAAGAATGGCTGACCGGCCTCAAGGCCTTCGGCAAGACCTACACCAACAACATGGTGGCCCTCAAGGCGGTGGAAAACGGCGAAGTCGCCGCCGTGCTGGTCAACAACTATTACTGGTACGCCCTGAAGAAAGAGCGCGGCCAACTCGACTCCAAGCTCTATTACCTGGCCGACGGCGACGTCGGCGGCCTGATGACCATCTCCGGCGCCGCCGCCGTCAAGGCCAGCAAGCATCCCAAGGAAGCCCAGGCCCTGCTGGCCTGGATGGCCAGCGAAGAAGGCCAGCGGGTGATCACCCGTACCACCGCCGAGTACCCGCTGCACAAGGGCATGGTCTCGGACCAGGGGCTCAAGCCGTTCGAGGACCTGCGTCCGCCGAAGATCACTCCGGCTGACCTGGGTAACGCCGAGGAAGCCCTGGAGCTTGAACGCGAAGTCGGCCTGCTCTGATGAGTGCCGCACTGCCTGAACAGGCGCTGACCCGTTTCGTGCCACGCCGCAAGCGCCCCTCGATCTGGGTGGTGCTTCCGGTGCTGCTGCTGGTGGCCTTGAGCCTGTTGCCCCTGCTGTATGTCGGCCTCAAGGCCTGGCAGGCCGGCTGGCACGAAGCGCTGCGCCTGCTCTGGCGCCCGTTCGTCTGGGGCCTGATGCGCAACACCCTGATGCTGATGGTCGGGGTGACGGTGGTGTGCGCCGTGCTCGGCCTAGCCCTGGCCTGGCTGCTGGAGCGCAGCGACCTGCCCGGTCGGCGCCTGTGGGGCGTGATCCTGTGCCTGCCGTTTGCCGTTCCAGCCTTTGTCAGCGGCTTTACCTGGGTATCGCTGAGCCCGCGCTTCGAAGGCCTTGGCGGTGCGATCCTGGTGATGAGCCTGTCCAAGTACCCGCTGGTGTTCCTGCCGGTGGCGGCGACCCTGCGCAACCTCGACACCTCCTTGGAAGAGTCGGCGCGCACGCTTGGGCAAAATCGCTGGGGCGTGTTCTTCAGGATCACCCTGCCGCTGCTCTGGCCCTCGATCCTCGGTGGCAGCCTGCTGATCGCCCTGCACATGCTGGTGGAGTTCGGCGCCCTGTCGATCCTCGGCCTGCAGACCTTCACCACCGCCATCTACCAGCAGTTCGAACTGGAGTTCAGCAACGCCAACGCCGCCATGCTGTCGGCAGTGCTGCTGTTCATGTGCCTGTTGATGCTCTGGCTGGAGCTTCGGGTCCGCGGCAAGGCGCGGCATGTGCGTATCGGCCAGGGCGTGGCCCGGCGCGGCGCGCCTATTCGCCTGCGTGGCTGGATGCCACTGGGCCAGCTGTTCTACCTGGTACTGGCACTGCTGGGAAGCGGCATTCCGCTGGGGATGCTCGGTTACTGGCTGAGCGTCGGCTCGTCGGCGGCCTTCCCGGTTGCCGACATCAGCCGCGCGCTGTTCTCGTCGCTGTCGCTGTCACTGGGCGGCGCCGGGTTGAGCCTGCTGCTGGCCCTGCCGGTAAGCTTCCTGGTGGTGCGCTACAAGGGCCGGCTGGCCATCTGGGCAGAACGCCTGCCGTACCTGCTGCACGCCCTGCCGGGGCTGGTGATCGCCCTGACGCTGGTGTACTTCGCCTTGCACTATGTGCCCGCGCTGTACCAGACCACGGGGTTGCTGCTGCTGGCCTACGCCCTGCTCTTCCTGCCCCTGGCCCAGGCGCCGGTGCGCACGGCGCTGAACAAGGCCGCACCCCAGCTCGAAGAGGCCGCGCGCACCCTTGGCGCCACACCGTTCAAGGCTTTCTGCCGGGTGACCCTGCCGATCATCTTTCCAGCCCTGGCGGCAGCCTTCGCGCTGGTGTTCCTCGATGCCATGAAGGAGCTGACGGCCACCTTGCTGCTCAGCCCGACCGGCATGACCACCCTGGCCACCGAGGTCTGGGCGCACACCGCCAACGTCGAGTTCGCGGCGGCGGCGCCTTATGCGGCGCTGTTGATTGTAGTGTCTGGGTTGCCGGTGTACCTGCTGACTACGCGGATGTACCTCAACCGCGCGTGATAGGGGCTCTGTAGGAGCGGGCTTGCCCCGCGATAGCGGTGCGTCAGTCACATCGTATCGCGGGGCAAGCCCGCTCCTACAGGCAGCGTCTTCAGGCGCGAAATTGACCGAGACTGGCCTTGAGCTGCCCCGCCAGGTCATCGAGCACCTTGCTGCTGGCCGTGGTCTGCATGACCACTTCGGCAGCCCGCTCGGCCTGCTCATGGATCGTCTGCACCCGGCCACGCACGGCCTGCGCACCATGTGCCTGCTGTTCGGCGGCACGGGTGGCCAGGCCAATGGCCGCATGCACCTGCTCGACCGAGGCCTGTACCGACTGCTGCAGGCGCGCATTGTCGCGCAGCACCAGCAGACCTTCGCTGGCCTGACGCCCGGCCTGGCTGATCGCCGCCACCGCCTCTTTCGCCCCTTGCTGCAGGGCACCGATATGCGCCTGGATATCGCCGGTCGAGCTCTGCGTCTTGCTAGCCAGCGCCCGCACCTCATCGGCAACCACGGCAAAGCCGCGCCCGGTTTCACCGGCCCGCGCCGCTTCGATGGCGGCGTTGAGCGCCAACAGGTTGGTCTGTTCGGCAATCCCGTGGATGACCGTCAGCACCACCTCGATCTGCTCGCTTTGCCGGGCCAGGCGCTCGATGACTTGCGAACCGGTCTCGACCTGGCCGGCGAGGTCCTCGATCAGCTTGGCCACCTGGGTCGAGGTGCGGCTGTTCTCGTCGGTGGCCTGGCGAATATCCACCACCTGCTGCAAGGCCGACTGCATAGCCTGGCTTTCCGCCTGGGCCTCATCGGCCATGGTCGACAGGTCACGCAGGCTGGCCGCCACTTCGTCGCGCTGCAGTTCGGCGGCGGCATCGGCACCGGCATTGCGCCGGGCCATGGCGCCGATCTCGATGCCGGTACGCTGGGCCACCTCGCCGGCTTCGCGCACGATGGGCTGGAGCTTGTCGACGAACTGGTTGACCGCTGCGGCCATGTCGCCGATTTCATCGCGACTGTCGATCGCCACCCGCTTGGTCAGGTCGCCCTCGCCGGCGGCCAGGTCATTCAAAGCACCAATCAGCAGACGAAGCTTGTTCACTACCCGGCGACCCAGCACCACAGCCACCACCAGCAGTACGCCAAGGCCCACCAGGGCCAGGCCCACGCCGATATTCCAGCGCAAGGTCGCGGCGGCGTCCTGAACGCTGCGAGAGATATTAGCCTGCATGCCGGCGGCACTGGCCTGAGCCGCCTCCAGGCGCGCGCGCAAGGCCTTGTTGCTGTCGGCCGCGGCGCCCACCAGGCTCTCGCCGACCAGTTGATCACCGCTGGCGATCAGCGCCGAGAAGCGCTGGTCGAGGGCCTTGAGTTCGGCATCCACTGCTGCCGTGGACACACCCATCAGCACCTTGCCGATTTCCACGCCGTTGGGGTTGATCGAGGCTTCGACGAAGTACACCGAAGGGTCATTGCGCGCAGCATCCAGCACCTTGTCCAAGGCCCGTTCGCCCTGGCCTTTTTCCAGCAGGGCCTGGTTCACCGGGTGCTGGCGGTTCAGGTAGCGGGTCAGGTGCTGGCCCTGGGCATCGTCATACACCACGAACAGCACGTTGGGATTGCGCTGGGCACGACGCGAGAACTCCGAGAGGGTCGGTATGTCGTTGTCCCACATGGCCCGCGGCGCCACCGAGGCCAACAGCTCAGCCATGTCGTTGGCCGAGTCCTTGAGGTTTTTCTCCAGGGTCGCGCGCAGCTGGGCCTGTTCGCCCTGCAGGCGGCTCGACAAGCCGGTGGTCAAGCGCTGCCGAGTGCTGGCAGACAGGCTGTCGAGCCCCGAGCTGACTTCACGCCCGGCCTGCTCAAGCTCTGTGGATAACTTCTGGCTGTCGGCCGACAACCGCTTGCCCAGGTCCGCTTCAAGGGTGGTGACCGTGCTCCGGGTCAGCGCGACGGCAACCAGCACCTGCACCAAAAGAGCGATACCAAGGGCAACAAAGACAGGCCGCAACAGGCGGCTTCGTAACAGTGAGAGAACGGCTGACACGAAAGAACCCTCTACGACTGGGGCCATTAAAGTGATGGCATCCCTGGAGCGATTCTTACAGCAAAGGTTGTGCCGAACAGCAGGCAGAAACGACAAAGGCCCCTATGAAGGGGCCTTTGTCTTTACATCGATCGCCGATCAGGCAAACGGATGACGCAGGACGATGGTCTCGTTGCGGTCCGGGCCGGTGGAGATGATGTCGATCGGCGCACCGACCAGCTCTTCCACGCGCTTGATGTAGGCACGGGCGTTGGCCGGCAGTTCTTCCAGGGTCTTGGCGCCCAGGGTCGACTCGCTCCAGCCCGGCATTTCCTCGTACACCGGCTCCAGGCCGATGTAGCTGTCGGCGTCGGTCGGGGCATCGATAACGGCACCGTTCTCGTTCTTGTAGCCAACGCAGATACGGATGGTTTCCAGGCCGTCGAGCACGTCCAGCTTGGTCAGGCACAGGCCGGAGATGCTGTTGACGTCGATGGCGCGACGCAGGATGACGGCGTCGAACCAGCCGCAACGACGGGCACGACCGGTGGTGGCACCGAACTCGTGGCCACGCTTGGCCAGGAAGGCACCGACGTCATCGAACAGTTCGGTCGGGAACGGGCCCGAGCCAACGCGGGTGGTGTAGGCCTTGGTGATACCCAGGATGTAGTCCAGGTACATCGGGCCAACGCCGGAACCGGTGGCGATGCCACCTGCGGTGGTGTTGGAGCTGGTGACGTACGGGTAGGTACCGTGGTCGATGTCCAGCAGCGAGCCCTGGGCCCCTTCGAACATGATGTCCTTGCCGGCGCGACGCAGGTTGTGCAGCTCGGCGGTGACGTCGAGCATCATCGGCTTGAGCAGCTCGGCGTATTCCATGCACTCGTCCAGGGTCTTCTGGAAGTCGATGGCAGGCTCTTTGTAGTAATTGACCAGCACGAAGTTGTGGTAGTCCAGCAGCTCGCCGAGCTTGGCGGCGAAGCGCTCGCGGTGGAACAGGTCACCGATGCGCAGGCCGCGACGGGCGACCTTGTCTTCGTAGGCCGGGCCGATGCCGCGACCGGTGGTGCCGATCTTCTGCTCGCCACGGGCCTTTTCGCGGGCCTGGTCCAGGGCCACGTGGTAGGACAGGATCAGCGGGCAGGACGGGCTGATGCGCAGGCGCTCACGCACCGGTACGCCCTTCTCTTCCAGCTTGGTGATTTCACGCAGCAGGGCGTCCGGTGCAACCACCACGCCGTTGCCGATCAGGCACTGTACGCCTTCGCGCAGTACGCCCGACGGGATCAGGTGCAGCACGGTCTTCTCACCGTCGATCACCAGGGTGTGGCCAGCGTTGTGGCCGCCCTGATAGCGCACTACGGCGGCAGCATGTTCGGTCAGCAGATCGACGATCTTGCCTTTGCCCTCATCACCCCACTGGGTGCCCAGGACTACGACATTCTTACCCATAACACTTGTCCTCATTCGCGCAAACTTGGCGCCGGTCGATACCGGCGGGAAAACTCAAATGGCCAGCGGCAGAACCTGCCAAAGCCCGTTTTGCTGAATCAATTGCCGATCGCAATCCGCCTCGAGGGCGGCAGTCAGTGGCTGCCCAGGCAAGGCCTGGACCACCCGCTGACCGTCACTGCGCAATTGGCAGACCAACTGCCAGAGTGCCGCGTCGCTGCTGTCGGGCATCCAGATCCCGCCAGACGGCAACACCACCTCGGCTCGCCCCAGTGTGACCAGGGTCTTCAAATCCGTGGAGAAACCGGTAGCCGGGCGTGCCCGGCCGAAGTCCGCTCCGATGTCGTCGTAACGACCGCCCTGGGCGATCGACTGACCGACACCCGGGACGAAGACGGCAAACACCACACCGGTGTGGTAGTGGTAGCCGCGCAGCTCGCCCAGGTCGAAATACAGGGGCAGCTGTGGATAACGTGCCGCCAGGCGCTCGGCGATGGCCAGCAGGTCGTCCAGGGCTGCCAGCACCGCGGCCGGTGCACGGCCCAGGCGTACCCGCGCCTCGGTCAGCACTTCACGGCCACCGCACAGCTCGGTGAGCGAGCGCAGCATGCCAGCGAGGTCCGCCGGCAGGTTGGCGGTCAGTTCGATGACTTCGTCGATCGCCTTGCGCTGCAGGGCATCGAACAGTTGTTGCTCGACCGCGCCCGACAGGCCGGCCGCACGGGCCAGGCCGCGGTAGATGCCGACATGACCGAGGTCCATGTGCACATCCGGCACATCGGCCAGTTGCAGCATGGCCAGCATCAGGCTGATCACCTCGACATCGCTGACCGGGCTGGCGTCGCCATACAGCTCGGCACCGAGCTGGATCGGGCTGCGCGAGGTCGACAGTGCCCGTGGCTGGGCATGCAGCACGCTGCCGGCATAGCACAGGCGGCTCGGCCCTTCACGGCGCAGGGTGTGCGCATCGATGCGCGCTACCTGCGGGGTGATGTCGGCACGAAAGCCCATCTGCCGCCCCGATTGCGGATCGATGACCTTGAAGGTGCGCAGATCCAGGTCCTGGCCGGCACCGGTAAGCAGCGATTCCAGGTACTCGATATGCGGGGTCACGACGAACTCGTAACCCCAGCTCTGGAACAGATCCAACACCTGGCGACGCGCGATCTCGATGCGCGTCGCCTCAGGTGGCAGTACTTCTTCGATGCCATCTGGCAGCAGCCAGCGGTCTACCGTTGCCATTACGCCATTTCCCCTATGGTCCGGGCGGCCTGCCCACGGGCGAAGCCTTGAGTGAAGCAGGTATCGACAAACAACGCGCGCAGCACTGATTCCAGCGCGACCGCCGTGCCAATACCCTCGAATACCTTGGGCTGCTCTGTAGACCGGCGCCGGGTTACGGCCGTTCGATCTTGCAGACGCAAAAAAGCCGGGAATTTCCCGGCTGCCGCATCATACACCCGTTTTCTCGCGGGAGCACCCCGCCAGGCGTTTTAACCGCCCGGCGGGTGCAACCTTGCTTACGGCTTGGTCTTGTCCATGAAGCGGAAGAACTCGTTGCTCGGGTCGAGCACCAGTACGTCGCTCTTGTTGGCAAAGCTCTCGCGGTAGGCCTTGAGGCTACGGTAGAAGGCGTAGAACTCCTGGTCCTGGCCGTAGGCCTTGGCATAGATTGCCGCCGCCTGGGCATCGCCGTCACCGCGGGTCTCTTCCGATTCGCGATAGGCTTCGGCCAGCAGGACACGGCGCTGACGGTCGGCGTCGGCACGAATACCTTCGGCCAGCTCGTTACCCTTGGCGCGGTGCTCGCGGGCTTCACGCTCACGCTCGGTGCTCATGCGCTCGAACACGCTGCGGTTCACTTCCTTGGGCAGGTCGATGGCCTTGACGCGAACGTCGACCACTTCGATGCCCAGCTCCTTGCTGGCCATGCGGTTCAGCGAGGCAGTGATGTCAGCCATCAGCGCATCGCGCTCACCGGAAACCACTTCGTGCAGGGTGCGCTTACCGAACTGGTCACGCAGGCCGCTTTCCAGACGGCGCGACAGACGTTCATCGGCAATCTGCTTGAGGCCCGAGGTCGCAGTGTAGAAGCGCTCGGCATCCTTGACCCGCCACTTGGCGTAGGCATCGACCATCACCGCTTTCTTTTCCAGGGTCAGGAAGCGCTGGGTCGGGGCGTCCAGGGTCATCAGGCGGGCGTCGAACTTGCGCACCTGGTTGACGTAGGGAACCTTCACATGCAGGCCAGGCTGGACATCGGCCTGGACCACGCGACCGAATTGCAGCAATACCGCGCGTTCGGTCTGGGCCACGATGTAGAAGCTGTTCCAGGCCACGATCGCCAGCACGACGCCGACGATCAGGGCGATCAGCGATTTATTGCTCATCAGCGGCTCTCCCTAGTACGCAACTGCTGTTGCTGCTGTTGCAGGTCCGCCGCCGCGCGGTTGGCCGCATCGTTGACCGAGACCGGCACGCTGCTGACCGGGGCGCTGCTGGTGCGACTGCCTTCGACCATCTTGTCCAGCGGCAGGTAAAGCAGATTGCTCTGGCCATCCTTGCCGGAAACCAGGACCTTGCTGGTGTTGCTGTAGACTTCCTGCATGGTATCCAGGTACAGGCGCTGACGGGTCACCTCAGGGGCCTTGCGGTACTCGGCGACCAGCTTGGTGAAGCGGTCGGCCTCACCCTTGGCGCGGGAGACGACTTCGTCGCGGTAACCGTTGGCGTCCTCGATGATCCGCTGGGCCTGACCGCGGGCTTCCGGCACCACGCCATTGGCGTAGGACTCGGCCTGGTTGCGGGCACGCTGCTCGTCTTCGCGGGCACGGATCACGTCGTCGAAGGCTTCCTGCACTTCACGCGGGGCTGCCGCGCTCTGGACGTTGACCTGGGTGACGGTGATGCCGGTACGGTAGGTATCGAGGAAACGCTGCAGGCGCTCCTTGATTTCCACGGCCATCTGTTCACGACCTTCGGTCAGCACCTTGTCCATGGCGGTGGAACCCACCACGTGGCGCAGGGCACTGTCGGTCGCGTGCTGCAGGCTGACTTCAGGCTGATCGACGTTCAGCACGAAATCCTGCAGGTTGGTGATCTTGTACTGCACGGTCAGCGGCACCTCGACGATGTTCTCGTCCTCGGTGAGCATCTGCCCCTGCTTGGTGTAGGCACGCTCGCGCGTGACGTTTTCCATGTACTTGCGATCGATCGGCGGGAAGTAGATGTTCAGGCCCGGCCCTACGGTTTCGTAGTATTTGCCGAAGCGCAGCACCACTGCCTGCTCCTGTTCGTCGACCACATACACGGCGCTGTACAGCCAGATGGCTGCCAGCACGGCCAGCCCGACACCGAGCAGGCCGAAGCCACCGCCCTTGCCGATGCTGTCTCCACCGCGTTTCTTGCCGCTGCCGAACATGCCGTTCAGGCTGTCCTGCAGCTTGCGGAAGGCCTCGTCGAGATCCGGTGGCCCTTTCTTGTCGCCACCACGGCGCCCGCCCCAGGGATCCTGATTGTTCGAGTTGCCACCCGGCTCATTCCAAGCCATAGCGCTCTCCATCTGATAAAGCAAAGACGCACCCACGGCGCGCCGTCCAATGCTACAGAATGCCTGTCACGGCTGCCCGGCCGCGTCGCCGGGCTTTTATTGCAAAGTGTGTTGCTCGATGAATTCCACTGGCTTCAGGCCTTCGCGACTGACCAGGCGATTGAACTCGACCCGGGACAGGCGTATGGCCAGAAGGCTGCCGCCTTCATCGTCATGCTCTTCGCCCTGCACCGCACCTGCGGCGAAGAACTGCGCGCGCAATCGTGCGAAACGCTGTCCAAGGCGCAAGGTTCCAATAAACAGGTCATCCCCCAGCAACTCGGCGATCGCCTGCCCCACCAGCTCCAGGCCACGCCCATCACGCGCCGAGACCCAGACCCGCTGCGGCTTGCCGTCGGCATCGCGCTGGATCTGCGGCTCGACACCTTCGAGCAAGTCGAGTTTGTTATAGACCTCGAGGATCGGCAAGCCTTCTGCACCAATCTCCCCCAGCACCGCCATGACCTGCTCGATCTGCTCCATGCGATCAGGCTCATGGGCGTCGATCACATGCAACAGCAAGTCGGAGTTGCTCGACTCTTCGAGCGTAGCTCGAAACGCCTCCACCAGCTTGTGCGGCAGATGACGAATGAAGCCCACGGTGTCGGCCAGGACGATCGGCCCGACATCGTCGAGCTCGAGGCGGCGCAAGGTCGGGTCGAGGGTGGCGAACAGCTGGTCGGCGGCGTAGACCTCCGATTCGGTCAGGGCATTGAACAGCGTCGACTTGCCGGCGTTGGTATAGCCCACCAGGGACACCGACGGGATATCCGCACGCTTGCGGCCCCGGCGCGCCTGCTCGCGCTGGCTGCGCACTTTCTCCAGCCGCGACTTGATCTGGCGCAGGCGTACCCGCAGCAGTCGGCGGTCGGTTTCCAGCTGGGTTTCACCCGGGCCGCGCAGGCCGATACCGCCTTTTTGCCGCTCAAGGTGCGTCCAGCCGCGGACCAGCCGCGTGCTCATGTATTCGAGCTGGGCCAGTTCGACCTGCAGCTTACCTTCATGGGTACGCGCCCGCTGGGCGAAGATGTCGAGAATCAGACCGGTGCGGTCAAGCACGCGACACTCGAAGACTCGCTCGAGGTTACGTTCCTGACTGGGTGTGAGGGTGTGATTGAAAATCACCAAATCAACCTGTTCGGCTTTGACCAGGTCGCGCAGTTCCTCGACCTTGCCGCTGCCAATCAGGTATTTGGCGGTGGGCTGATGTCGCGCCACATTGGCGAACGCGACAATATCGGCCCCAGCCGACAGTGCCAGCTCCTGAAACTCCTGCGGATCTTCGCGCGCCTCAGGGTTCTGACCTTCCAAGTGAACGAGGACCGCCCGTTCACCACCACCGTGGCGCTCAAAGAACAAAGCAGACTCCTATCAGGCGTTACCTGGCTCAGCGTCGCCATGCTCGGATTCGGATGCGCTTGGCAGACGGATCGGACGCACTGGAACGACGGTCGAGATGGCGTGCTTGTAAACCATCTGGCTGACGGTGTTTTTCAGCAGGATCACGAACTGGTCGAAGGATTCGATCGTGCCTTGCAGCTTGATGCCGTTGACCAGATAGATCGAAACCCCAACTTTCTCTTTTCTCAAAGTATTCAAGTAAGGGTCTTGTAGCGAATGCCCTTTTGACATATGCCGCACTCCTGTAAGGATCAATAGTAAAAAAATTCAAAGAAAATGTAATGGCTCAAGCCGCCCCACCCCCAAGGATAGACGGCAATTGCAAGGACTCAGCCCAATATGGAGACCGATCCCAGGTATTTCAAGGTGCGAGACAGATTGTCGCAAGCCAGGCTGTCCAGCCAGTGCAGGTCAGCCCAACTACGCAACCAGGTGAATTGCCGTTTCGCCAGTTGGCGAGTGGCAATAATGCCGCGCTCCTGCATTTCCACCGATGTCAACTTGCCATCAAGGTGATCCCAGACCTGGCGATAACCAACCGCCCGTATAGACGGCAGTCCCGCGTGCAAGTCACTTCTGGCTCGCAGCAATCGGACCTCGTCAACGAAGCCCTGTTCCAGCATTTGCCCAAATCGTAGCGCAATCCGCTCATGCAGTACGTGACGATCGTTTGGCGCTATGGCCAGGCTGGCGACAGTATAGGGCAAATGACCGGCTCCCGAAGCGCCTGCGACGCTACTTTCAGCCGATTGACGCTGGCGATGTGCCGTCATGCTCATGCCACTGACCCGATAAACCTCCAGCGCACGAATCAGGCGCTGGGGGTCATTGGGGTGAATGCGCGCCGCCGATTCCGGGTCGACCGCCGCCAATTGCTGGTGCAACGCCTGCAAACCGAGGCGCGCGGCCTCTTCTTCCAGCTCGGCGCGCACCTGCGCATCGGCAGCCGGCATATCGGCCAGGCCTTCGAGCAACGCCTTGTAATACAACATGGTGCCACCGACCAGCAGCGGAATATTGCCGCGCGCAGTGATCTCGGCCATGGCTTCCAGGGCATCACGGCGAAACTCGGCGGCCGAATAGCTCTGGGCCGGATCGAGAATGTCGATCAGGCGGTGCGGATGGGCGGCCAGTATTTCTTTCGAAGGCTTGGCGGTGCCGATGTCCATGCCCCGGTAGACCAGCGCCGAATCGACGCTGATCAGCTCGCACGGCAGCACCTTGGTCAGCTCGATGGCAAGGTCGGTCTTGCCCGCCGCGGTCGGGCCCATCAGGAATATCGCGGGAGGTTTGCCACTCATCTTATCGACCGCGCAGGAACAGTTTGTCCAGATCGTCCAGGCCCAGTTGGGTCCAGGTCGGCCGGCCATGGTTGCATTGACCGCTGCGCTCGGTGTTTTCCATGTCACGCAGCAGGCCGTTCATTTCTGCCAGCGCCAGGCGCCGGTTGGCGCGAACGGCGCCGTGGCAGGCCATGGTGCCGAGCAGTTCGTTCAGGTGCGCCTGGATACGGTCGCTGGTGCCGTACTCCATCAGGTCGGCCAGCACGTCCTGGACCAGGCGGTTGGCCTCGGCCTGCTTGAGCAGTGCCGGAATCTGGCGGATTGCCAGGCTTTCCGGGCCCAGGCGCTGCAGTTCGAAGCCCAGGCGCTGGAACCACTCGGCATGCTCCTCGGCGCAATCGGCCTCGCGCTGGCTCAGGGCCAGGGACTCGGGCACCAGCAGCGGCTGGCCGCTGAGGCCTTCGCTGGCCATGGCCACTTTCAGGCGCTCGTACATGATGCGCTCGTGGGCCGCATGCATGTCTACCAGCACCAGACCCACGGCATTCTCGGCGAGGATGTAGATGCCCTTGAGCTGCGCCAGGGCGTAGCCCAGCGGCGGAATATCGCCCTGGCTGTCGGGCAGCGCGGCAGGCGCGGTGTCGTTCAGTGGCGCGAAGAACTCACGATAGACACTCTGCGCCTCGGCGGCCGGCACCGGCTGGGCCGGGCGCGGGGTGTACTGGTACTGATAGCTGCTGCCCGCACCGCTGCCATTGCTGCCCGCCATTGGCCGGGCACCCGGCGCGGCCACAGGCTGCTCGAGCACGTTGGCGGCCAGGCGCATTTCGCCCTGGGGCCCGAATTCGCCCGCCTGCAGGCCGCTGGGACGGACAATCTCGCTGCTGGCCGCCGGTGCGGCCAGTTGATCTTCGGGACGCACATCGGCCAGCGCCCGGTGCAGGGTGCCGTACAGGAAGTCATGGACCATGCGCCCGTCGCGAAAACGTACTTCGTGCTTGGTCGGGTGCACGTTGACGTCGACACCGGTGGGGTCGACCTCGAAGAACAGCACGAAGGTCGGGTGCCGGCCATTGAACAGCACGTCACGATAGGCCTGGCGCACGGCATGGGCGACCAGTTTGTCGCGCACCGCCCGGCCATTGACGAAGAAGTACTGCAGGTCGGCCTGGCTGCGCGAGAAGGTCGGCAGGCCGACCCAGCCCCACAGGTGCAGGCCGTTGCGCTCGACCTCGATCGGCAGCGCCTGTTCGAGAAAGCCCGGGCCGCAAATCGCCGCCACACGGCGGGCACGGGCGGTATCGTCATGGGCTTCGTGCAGGCTGAGCACGCTCTTGCCGTTGTGGCGCAGGTGAAAACCGACATCGAAGCGTGCCAGCGCCAGGCGCCGGATGACTTCCTGCAGGTGATCGAATTCGGTTTTCTCGGTCTTGAGGAACTTGCGCCGGGCCGGGGTGTTGAAGAACAGGTCGCGTACTTCCACCGAGGTACCGACCGGGTGCGCCGCCGGCTGTACCCGCGGGGCCATGTCGCGGCCTTCGGTTTCCACCTGCCAGGCCTGGTCGGCGTCGCGGGTGCGCGAGGTCAGGGTCAGGCGCGCCACCGAGCTGATCGATGCCAGGGCCTCACCCCGGAAGCCCAGGCTCATGACCCGCTCCAGGTCTTCAAGGTCACGGATCTTGCTGGTGGCGTGACGGGCCAGGGCCAGGGGCAGGTCGTCGGCGGAAATGCCGCCGCCATCGTCGCGCACCCGCAGCAGCTTGACGCCACCCTGCTCGACTTCCACGTCGATGCGCCGGGCACCAGAGTCCAGGCTGTTTTCCAGCAGCTCCTTGATCACCGATGCCGGGCGCTCGACCACCTCGCCGGCGGCGATCTGGTTCGCCAGCCGCGGGCTGAGCAGCTCGATCCGGGCGTTACCAGTCATTGCTGGGCCGCCAGGGCAGTGCTGGGGATGCTCAGGCTCTGGCCGACTTTCAATTCATCGGTCTTGAGGTTGTTGGCCGAGCGCAGGTTGGCAATGTTGACCTGGTAGCGCACCGCGATCATGGCCAGGGTCTCGCCCGGACGCACACTGTGCTCGCGGGGCCCCTGGGCGATCTTGCCGCTGTCACGCAGGAAGGCGATGTAGGTGCCCGGCGGCGGGTTCTGCTGGAAGAACTGGCGCACGCCACTGTGAATCGAGCGCGCCAGGGACTGCTGGTGGCTCGGGGTGGCCAGCTTGGCCGCCTCGTTGGCGTTGGAGATGAAGCCGGTTTCCACCAGGATCGACGGGATATCCGGAGACTTCAGCACCATGAAGCCTGCCTGTTCGACCCGGCGCTTGTGCAGCGGCGTGACCCGGCCCATGTTACCCAGGACCTTCTGCCCGACGTTCAGGCTGGAACTGAGCGATGCGGTCATCGACAGGTCGAGCAGTACACCCGCGAGCATGCGGTCCTTGTCGTCGAGGCTGACGTTGCCGGCACCGCCGATCAGGTCCGAACGGTTTTCGCTGTCGGCCAGCCAGCGCGCGGTCTCGGAGGTTGCACCACGGTCGGACAGGGCGAACACCGAGGCGCCGAAGGCGGCCTTGGACGGCGCGGCGTCGGCGTGGATCGAGATGAACAGGTCGGCGCCCTTCTTGCGGGCGATCTCGGTACGTTTGCGCAGCGGAATGAAGTAGTCGCCGGTACGCGTCAGTTCGGCGCGGAACCCTTTCTCGCTGTTGATCTGGCGCTGCAGCTCCTTGGCGATCTGCAGCACGATGTCTTTCTCATGCTGCCCCCTGGAGCCGGAAGCACCCGGGTCTTCGCCGCCATGGCCGGCGTCGATGGCAATGACGATGTCACGCTTGCCGCTAGGAACCGGAGTGAGCTTGATCGCCGGCTGCGCAGGTGTGACCGGCACGGCCGGGGCGGTGGCAACCGGAGAGGCCGGGGTCGGTGGCGGCGGCGCGGCATCCGCGGCCTGGTCATACAGGTCGACCACCAGGCGGTTGCCGTACTGGGCGTTCGGCGTCAGGATAAAGCTCTTGGGGGTGACCGACTTGTTCAGGTCGACCACCACGCGCAGGTCGGTAGGCGTGCGCTGGGCCGAGCGCACGCTGGTAATCGGGGTGTTGGAGGTCGATACCGTCAACGGGGCGGCCAGGGTCGCACCGTTGATGTCGATGACCAGGCGATCCGGGGCACTCAGGGTAAACACGCTGTGCTGAACCGGCCCCGAGAGGTCGAACACCAGCCGTGTGTTATCCGGCGCTCGCCACAAACGCATGCTTTTGACTTGCGTGACGGCGGCCAGAGCATCAACAGTTACCGCCGTAAGCAGCAATCCTACGACCGCAACCACTGCGCGAATGCGCATACCTATCCCCATTTTCTATTTGAATTCCAAGGCCAGAACGGCACACCAGGCTTCGCCACGCGCCCCCTGCGGCGACAGCTTGAGCGAACGACCGCCCGCCTGGGGGCTTATGGTAATGGTCAGGTCGGGCTTTGGCAAAATACCCGCCCCTTTTTCGGGCCATTCGAACAGGCACAGCGCATCGCCCTCGAAATAGTCGCGGATACCGAGAAACTCCAGCTCCTCCGGGTCGACCAGGCGGTAGAGGTCGAAGTGGTAGGCGTGGGTATCGCCGATCGTGTAGGGCTCGACCACGGTGAAGGTCGGGCTCTTGACCGCGCCGGTGTGCCCAAGGCCGCGGATGATGCCGCGCGACAGGGTGGTCTTGCCCGCCCCCAGGTCGCCTTCAAGAAAAATCACGCCGTGGCCTTTGGTCACTTCGGCGATACGCTTGCCGAAGTCGACGGTGGCCGCTTCGTCGGCCAGAAACAGGGTTACACCTGACACGCTGAATGCTCCTCCAATAAATGACGAATGACCGGAACCAGATCACTGGCAGCCAATCCACGACCCTGCTCGCCCAGGCGCTCACCGGCGCAGGCGTGCAGCCAGACACCGAGACAGGCCGCATCCCAGCTCGACATCCCCTGGGCCAGCAAGGCGGCCAGCACACCGCTGAGCACATCGCCAAGGCCGGCCCCGGCCATGGCCGGATGCCCGCGCTCGCACAGCGCCAGTTGCCCGGCCGGATCGGCCACCAGGGTGCCCGCGCCCTTGAGCACACAGACCACCGCGTACTTGCGCGCCAGTTTGCGCGCCGCGCCCGCTCGATCCGCCTGCACCGCCTCGGTGGAAATGCCCAGCAGCCGCGCGGCCTCGCCCGGGTGCGGGGTGATCATGCTGGCCGCGTGCAGCGGCAAGGGTGCGCGCGCCAGCAGGTTGAGGGCGTCGGCATCCCACACCTGGGGCATCTGCACACCGGCCGCCGCCGACAGCAGGCTACGCCCCCACGCTGCCTGCCCAAGCCCGGGGCCGACCACCAGCACTGATGCGCGCTCCAGCGGCGTTACCATCTGATTGGCCGAGTGCACGCCCAGGCTCATCACCTCCGGCAAGCGCGCCAGGGCAGCCGGCACATGCTCGCTACGGGTGGCCAGTGACACCAGGCCGGCACCACAGCGCAACGCCGCTTCGGCACTGAGCAGGACCGCGCCGCCCGTGCCACAGTCGCCGCCGATCACCAGCACATGGCCGAAGTCACCTTTCTGCGCCGAAAGCTGGCGCGGCGCGAGGGGCACCAGGGTACTGCGGGTGAGGATTCTTGCCTGGTTGGTCGGGTGTTTGGTCTGAGGCATGGGTCAAAGGCTCCGATGTCTGGCAGAATTATACGCACCTGAGTCCGTGTTGCCTTATTTCCCATGCCTGTTGCTCCCGATCTTCCTGCACTTGCCCACGCCATAAAGCAATGGGGCAAAGAACTCGGCTTTGCCCATGTCGGTATCGCCGGGGTGGACCTGGCCGAGCACGAGCAGCACCTGGAGCGCTGGCTGGCAGCTGGCTACCACGGTGAAATGGACTACATGGGCGCCCATGGCAGCAAGCGCTCGCACCCGGACGAACTGGTGCCGGGCACCCTGCGCGTGATCTCCCTGCGCATGGACTACCTGCCCGGCGACACCCGCATGGCCCAGCAACTGGCCCATCCGCAGAAGGCCTACATTTCCCGCTATGCCCTGGGCCGCGACTACCACAAGCTGATCCGCAAGCGCGTGCAGCACCTGGCCGAGCGCATCCAGAAGGAAATCGGCCCGTTCGGCTTTCGCGCCTTCGTCGACAGTGCTCCGGTGCTGGAAAAAGCCATCGCCGAACAGGCCGGCCTGGGCTGGATCGGCAAGAACACCCTGCTGCTCAATCGCAAGGCCGGCAGTTACTTCTTTCTCGCCGAACTGTTCGTCGACCTGCCGCTACCGGTCGATCCGCCACAGGCCAGCGAGCATTGCGGCCGTTGCAGCGCCTGCCTGGACATCTGCCCCACCGGCGCCTTCGTCGGTCCGTACGTGCTGGATGCGCGGCGCTGCATCTCCTACCTGACCATCGAGCTGAAAAACGCCATTCCGGAAGAATTGCGCGCCCTGATCGGCAACCGGGTGTTCGGCTGCGACGACTGCCAGATCGTCTGCCCGTGGAACCGTTTCGCCCGGCCCACCGGCGAGAGCGACTTCCAGCCCCGGCACAACCTGGACAGCGCCGACCTTGCGCAGCTGTTCATGTGGGATGAGGCCACCTTCCTCGGCAACACCGAAGGCTCGCCACTACGTCGGGCCGGCTACGAACGCTGGCTACGCAATCTGGCGGTGGGACTGGGCAACGCGCCGTCGACCATCCCGGTACTGGAGGCGCTCAAGGCGCGGCAGGACTACCCGTCGGAGCTGGTGCGCGAGCATGTGGCATGGGCGCTGCGCCAACATGCCGAGCGGCAACCTGGCTGAAACCGCGGCGCGGCTTTCGCAGGCTACGCCAGCTCCTACGGTCGGTAGGCGATTGCCGGGTATCTGTGGGAGCTGCCGCCAGGCTGCGATCGGCCGTGAAACGGCCGCAAAACCTGTCGACGCAATTCCTTCAGACCCACCGAGCTGAACCGATTGCGACTGCTGCGCAGCCGATCGCAGGCTACGCCAGCTCCTACGGTCGGTAGGCGATTGCCGGGTATCTGTGGGAGCTGCCGCCAGGCTGCGATCGGCCGTGAAACGGCCGCAAAACCTGTCGACGCAATTCCTTCAGACCCACCGAGCTGAACCGATTGCGACTGCTGCGCAGCCGATCGCAGGCTGCGCCAGCTCCTACGGTCGGTAGGCGATTGCCGGGTATCTGTGGGAGCTGCCGCCAGGCTGCGATCGGCCGTGAAACGGCCGCAAAACCTGTCGACGCAATTCCTTCAGACCCACCGAGCTGAACCGATTGCGACTGCTGCGCAGTCGTTCGCAGGCTGCGCCAGCTCCCACAAAGACAGTTGCTCCCACAAGGTCATCGCAGACAGACGGAAATTCCTGTGGGAGCCGGCAATGCCGGCGATGTGGCCAGAACGCCGATCAATGCTCGTCGTTGTAATGAAACTTCGGCATTTCCCAGTGAAAACGAATGGCCAGCAGGCGCAGCAGGAAGCCACCGAACAGGGTCAGCAGGATCGCCTGCTCGCCAGGCACCTTGAAGTAGACGCAGCCCAGGTAGAACCAGGCCGCCGCGAAGGACACGCTGGCATACAGCTCCCGGCGGAAGATCAGCGGAATATCGTTACAGAAGATATCCCGCAGGATTCCGCCAAACACCCCGGTGATCACCCCGCTGATGGATGCCACCAGCATCCCCTGCCCCATCTCCAATGCGGTCATGCAACCGATCAGGGTAAAGGCCACCAGCCCCAGCGCATCGAGCACCAGGAACAATGAGCGCAAATGGCGCATCAATGGCGCGATGAAGATGGTCATCAGCGCAGCAAAGCTGGTCAGTACCAGGTATTCCGGGTGCTTGACCCAGGTCAGCGGGTAATGCCCCAGCAACACGTCGCGCACCGACCCGCCGCCCAGGGCGGTGATGCAGGCGATCAGCACCACGCCAAACCAGTCCATGCCGCGGCGCCCGGCAGACAGCGCGCCGGTCATGGCTTCGGCGGTGATGGCAATGAGGTAGAGCATCAACAACATGGCGCAGATCCGTGCAAAAGGGCGCGCAGTCTAACCAGTTGCCTCAAGCACCAAAAGAGGGCGCCGCGTGGATTGTGCAGACAACCCCGCGGCGTCTGTATCAAGGCTTGGCGAAAGGCTTGATGAAGTGCTCGCGGTAGTGGCGAAGCTCGTTGATCGACTCGCGGATGTCATCCAGCGCCAGGTGGGTGTTGCCCTTCTTGAAGCTGTCGCGAACCTCCGGCGCCCAGCGCGCAGCCAGCTCCTTGAGGGTCGAGACATCGAGGTTGCGGTAGTGGAAGTAGGTTTCCAGGCCACGCATGTGGCGATACAGGAAACGGCGGTCCTGGCAGATGCTGTTGCCGCAGATCGGCGACTTGCCCTTGGGCACCCATTGCTCGAGGAAGGCGATGGTCTGCGCCTCGGCTTCGGCCATGCTCACCTTGCTGTCGCGCACGCGCTGGGTCAGGCCCGACGCGCCGTGGGTGCGGGTGTTCCACTCGTCCATGCGCGCCAGCACTTCGTCGCTGTGGTGAATGGCGATCACCGGGCCTTCGGCCAGGGTGTTCAGGTCACTGTCGGTGACGATGGTGGCCATCTCGATGATGACGTCGTGGTCCGGATCCAGACCGGTCATTTCCAGGTCGATCCAGATCAGGTTCTGTGGGTTCTGCATGATTCTGCTCCTCGGTAGGAGCGCAGTTTAGCCTAGTGGAGCGTGCTAAACTCTTCGCCGTTTAATAATGCTTGTCGAACACGGAACCTTCATGGCCAAACGCCAGCTCAATCGCCGCCAGAACTGGCGGATCGAAAAAATCCAGGGTGAACGCGCTGCCCGCGCCGCCAAACGCGAACAACAGGCCCTGAAGGAGCTCGAAGGCGGTGACCTCGGGCCGGAACAGCTGGGCCTGGTCATCGCCCACTTTGGCGTGCAGGTCGAGGTCGAGGCCCAGGACGGCGAAGAGGCCGGCCAGGTATTCCGCTGCCACCTGCGCGCCAACCTGCCGGCCCTGGTCACCGGCGACCGGGTGGTCTGGCGCGCCGGCAACCAGGGTATCGGCGTGATCGTCGCGCAGATGCCGCGCAGCACCGAACTGTGCCGCCCCGACAGCCGTGGCCAGCTCAAGCCGGTGGCGGCCAACGTCGACCTGATCGTGATCGTCTTTGCCCCGGCGCCAGAGCCCCACGCCAACCTGATCGACCGCTACCTGGTGGCGGCCGAGCACGCCGGCATCCGCCCCTTGCTGCTGCTCAACAAGGCCGACCTGATCAACGAACAGAACGCCCCGGCGCTCAACGCGCTGCTGGCGGTGTACCGGCAACTGGGTTATCCCGTGCTGGAGGTCTCCGCCCACCACGGCGACGGCATGCAGCAACTGCAGGCGCAACTGGATGGTCACATCAGCGTGTTCGTCGGTCAGTCCGGGGTCGGCAAGTCGTCGCTGGTCAACAGCCTGCTGCCCGATGTGCAGACGCGGGTGGGCGATCTTTCCGAATGGTCCGGCCAGGGTACGCACACCACTACGACTGCGCGCCTTTATCACTTCCCGGGTGGCGGTGAACTGATCGACTCGCCGGGGATTCGCGAGTTCGGCCTGGTCCACGTCAGCCGCGCCGATGTCGAGGCCGGCTTCATCGAGTTCAGCGAGCTGCTCGGCACCTGCCGCTTCCGCGACTGCAAGCACGACCGCGAGCCGGGCTGCGCCCTGCTCAAGGCCCTGGAAGACGGCCGTGTCCAGCAGCAACGGATGAACAGCTACCGTTCGATCATCGCCAGCCTGCCTCAAGACACCTATTGAGATGACGCCGAGAGGCTCGCCAAGAGCCTCATCCCCTCTGCCTGTAGGGCTTATCTGCAAGAAAAGTTACCAGCCGCAGTAGGATCACTCTTGATTACGGGTGGTCCCTTGCTGTCATCAATGCTTTCACTGATTGTCGCCTTTCAGGTTCGCCAGCACGACGCGAACCATCACCATGCCCTGCGCATGAAAGGAATCAACAATGACAATCACATCCTTGCCCATCTCCCGCCTTGCCTGTGCCGCAGGAGGTCGCGCCTGATGCCTGTGTTCATCAGCTATCGCCACCAGGAACGCCTCGATGCCTTCATCATCAACGAGCGCCTGAAGCTCGAAGGCATCCCGACCCATTTGGACCTGTTCGACAGTGGTACCCACCAGACCACCGACGATATCAGCGGCCAGGTCAGCCGTAACCTCAGCAACTGCACCCATCTGATCGCCGTGCTTTCCCAGGAGAACGCCGATGCCTGGTGGGTGCCTTTTCAACTGGGGGCCGCGACCCTCACCCATCGCCGCGCCTCACTGTTCCAGTGCGGTGAAAGCCCGCTGCCCGGCTACCTGGAGAAGTGGCCGATCATGAGCTCACGCGAGCACATCGACCTGTACGTGCGCGCCTACCACGATGAACAGACCTTCAAGCGCGCGATCACCGAGGACAGCAGCGAGGCCAATGCCACCAACCGGGCCAATGCCGACTTCTTCCACGCCGACCTGAAAGCCAAGATCCGCCGCGGTTTCTGACCACCCGAAATGCACAACGCCCGTGAACATTGCTGTTCACGGGCGTTGTCGTCCTGGCGCTGGACTACTCCTTGTTTTCATCCATCTTCAGCACGCCATCTTCGAAGATGTTCAGCTTCTGCCGCAGCTCCCGTGGCTGCATCGGCTCTGGCTCGCTCGCCGCCGCGGTTGCCGGGGCCTGTGCAGCGCCCGACGCCGGCGCACTGGCACCCGGCGGACTGCCTGCCGGCGCGGCGGGCGGGGTCTGCTCGCCCTCGATGCTGCGCTGGGCCTTCTTGGTCAGGACGATGATATCGATGCGGCGGTTGACCGGATTGAGCGGGTTGGCCCGGTCGAACAACGACGACGAGGCATAACCGACCACCCGGGCGACCTGGGCGTCCGGGTAGCCCCCGGCGACCAGCGCACGCCGTGCGGCATTGGCGCGGTTGGCCGAAAGCTCCCAGTTGCCGAACTCACCGGTGCCGGCGTACGGCTTGGCATCGGTATGGCCGCTGATGCTGATCTTGTTCGGCACCGCCTTGATGGTGTCGGCCATGGCCAGCAGGATGTCTTCGAAGTACGGCTGCAAACGGGCGCTGCCCAGGTCGAACATCGGCCGGTTCTCGGCGTCCATGATCTGGATGCGCAGGCCGTCTTGGGTGATCTCGAAGAGGATCTGGTCCTTGAACTTCTGCAGCTGGGGATTTTCCTCGACCTTGTTCTGCAGTTCCTGCAGCAGCAGCTCCAGGCGCTCACGCTCGACCTGCTCGGCCATGGTCTCGACCTTGTCCTTGTCCAGTTGCAGGCTGGTGTCGGGGGTCGGCTCGGACTTCGATTCCGGGTGAATGGTCTTTTCCGGCGCCAGCTGGGGCGAGCCACCCAGGTCGATGACATAGGGCGTGCCGCTTTCGGAGAAGCCGATCGGGTCCTTGAAGTAACCGGCAATGGCGATCTTCTGTTCCGGCGTGGCCGTGGACAGCAGCCAGAGCACCAGGAAGAACGCCATCATCGCCGTGGCGAAGTCGGCGAAGGCGATCTTCCAGGCGCCACCGTGATGGCCGTCGCCAAAGCGCTTGACGCGTTTGACGATAATGGGCTGATTGTTCTCCATGACTCAGCGACCGCGGACTGCTTGTTCCAGCTCGGCGAAGCTCGGACGGTGGGCCGGGAACAGCACCTTGCGACCGAATTCCACTGCCAGCGACGGCGGCATGCCGGACGCCGAGGCGACCAGGGAAGCCTTGATGGCTTCATAGACGTTGAGCTCTTCCCGGGCGTCCTGGCGCAGGGCCGTGGCCAGCGGGCCGAAGAAGCCGTAGGCGGCGAGAATACCGAAGAAGGTACCCACCAGCGCCGCGCCAACGTGCAGGCCGATGGACTTCTGGTCGCCGTCACCCAGCGAGGCCATGGTCACCACGATACCCAGTACCGCAGCGACGATACCGAAGCCTGGCATGCCGTCGGCGATGCCGGTCACGGCATGGGAAGGGTGCTCGAGCTCTTCTTTCATGCTCAAAAGCTCCATGTCGAACAGGCCTTCGAGCTCATGAGGCGCCATGTTGCCGGTGGACATGATGCGCAAGTAGTCGCAGATATACGCGGTCATGCGTTCATCGCCCAGCACCGCGGGGTATTTGGCAAAAATCGGACTGGCAGCGGCGTCTTCGATATCGGCTTCGATCGCCATCATGCCTTCACGCCGGCTCTTGTTGAGGATCTCGTAGACCAGCCCCAGTACCTCGATATAGAAGGTATGGGTAAAGCGCGTGCCGAACATCTTCAGCGATTTCTTGATTACATGCATGGTCATGTAACCAGGGTTCGCCTGCAGGAACGCACCAAAGGCTGCGCCACCGATGATCAGCACTTCGAAAGGCTGGATCAGTGCGGCAATCTTGCCGTGGGAAAGCACATATCCGCCGAGCACACTCGCGAATACGACGATGATGCCGATAATTTTAGCCATAGATAGAAAGCACTTACAGTCGTGGTCAGGGTCGTGGGCGGAAGTTGATAAAACTCTTCTTCTACTTATCGGCAGAACTGCGCCAGACTATAGTCACTCAAGGCGAAAAACCAGTTCGGCCTCCTTCCAGCATGCCTATTGAAACCATCGTGCCACGTCAAACACCAAAAACACTCGATGCCTGGGTCAAGTTGCTCGATAGCGTTCGTCTCCCGATTCCCCTCGCCAGTTACGAGTGGGTCAAGGCGGCGATTGCCGACAGTCGCCGTTCGCTGCGCGACATTGCCGAACTGATGCAGGGCAGCCCGGCCCTGGTGCTCAGCGTCATGCGCGAAGCCAACCACCATACCCAGACCAGCATGGGCGAGCCCGCCGAGAGCCTGGAAATCGCCATCAATCGCCTCGGCCTGACCCGTACCGCCCAACTGCTGGAGCGCCTGCCGGCGCTGCCCGAGGGCGAAATCGCGCCGAGCTTGCGCCAGTTGCAACAGGTCAGCCAGCACGCCAGCCAGCAGGCCAACGGCCTGTTCGCCAGCCGCCTGGCGCGACTCTGGCAAGAGATCCACTGGGGCAGCCTGCTGTTTCTCTCGCCGCTGTGGCCGCTGGCCCTGACCCATCCCAAGCTGCTCGATGACTGGGAACTGCGGGTGGTGCACAAAGGTGAATCGGCCGCCCGGGTCGAGCTTGAGCTGTTCGGTGTCCGGGTGCTCAGCCTGTGCAAGGCCCTGGCCGAGCACTGGCGCCTGCCCGACTGGGTCACCCGCGGTTATCACCTGCTGCAGGAAGACCGTCGCCTGCTGGCCGAGACCCTGCTCATCGCTCGCGAAGAAAACACCCTGCGCCAGCAGCAGCGCCTGGACGACCGGCCGGCCGTGCGCCGCTGGTTCAATCAACCGGCCAATACCGTGTTGCTGGCCAACGGCATGGCGCTGGCGGCGCAGGTGGGCTGGAGCAATGCCCATGTGCAGCGCTGGCAGCTGCTGACCAGCCTGTACCTGCAAACCCCGCTGGACGAAGTGCAGCAACTGGTGCACCAGCAGGCCGCGATCAGCGCCCGCCATCATGCCGACGACGAACTCTTCCACCCGGCGCAGGCGCTGATCTGGCCATGGCATCAGGTGCGCCTGCATCCAGGCCTGGTTGCCCCGCCACCGCCCACCGCACAGGCCCTGGGCAACTGGCGCACGCTGTGTGGCGAGCTGCTGGCCGAACCCAGCCCGTTCACCAATGCCCTGCACCTGAGCGGCCGGGCCCGCGATGCCCTGGTGGCCTGCGGCATGCAACGGGTGATGCTGCTGATGACCGACAAGAGCCAGGGCCTGCTGCGCGCGCACCAGATCGCCGGGCTGCCGGCAGAGGCCGCCAGCCTGGTGCTGCCTGTGGAACAGAGCAAGTTGCTGCAACGCTTGTTGAGCAAACCGGCACAGTTGCGCCTGACACCTGACAACCATGCCCAGTTCTCGCCCCTGCTGCCGCCCGGCCTGCGCGCCCTGTTTCGCAGTGACCAGCTGTTGCTGCGCTCGCTTGCGTGCAACGAGCGGGTGGTGATGCTGCTGGTCGCCGACCAGGGCGGCAAGCCTTTGGCCGACATCAGCCTGCAGGCCTTTGCCAGAACCGCGCAATGCATCGAACGCGCACTGACCGCCTTCAGCCACCGCAGCGCCTGAGCCATGCGCTACAATCGCCCCCTCTGTCCTGATCTGGAGATTCTGGATGACTGACTTTTCTGGCCTGCCCCTGGTGATCGAAGCCGAGGACCTGCTGCCACGCCTGGATTCGCCGCAGCTGATCCTGGTCGATCTGAGCACCGCCAACCGTTATGTCAGCGGACATATCCCCGGCGCACGCTTCGTCGAAGGCAAGCGTACCCAGCTCGGCCAGCCCCCCGCGCCCGGCCTGCTGCCGGCCCAAGGCGACCTGGAAAAGCTGTTCAGTGAACTTGGTCACCGCGACGATGCCGTGTATGTGGTGTATGACGATGAAGGCGGCGGCTGGGCCGGGCGCTTCATCTGGCTGCTCGACGTGATCGGCCACAAGCGTCATCACTACCTCAATGGCGGGATCCAGGCCTGGCCGGCAGACAAGCTGTCCACCGAAGTGCCCGCAAGCGGCAGCGCCCCGGTGCGCCTGCGCATCGACGGCGCCCCCACCGCCACCCGCGAGTACCTGCAAAGCCGCCTGGGTGCCGACGACCTGGTCATCTGGGACGCCCGTGGCCCGCAGGAATTCAGTGGCGAGAAGGTGTTGGCAGCCAAGGGCGGCCACATCCCCGGTGCGATCAACTTCGAGTGGACCGCCGGCATGGACCTCAACGACCACCTGCGCATCCGCAAGGACATCGCCGAAGTCCTGCAGAACCTGGGCATCACCCCGGACAAGGAGGTGATCACCCACTGCCAGACCCACCGCCGCTCCGGCTTCACCTACCTCGTGGCCAAAGCGCTGGGTTATCCACGCGTCAAGGCCTATGCCGGCTCCTGGGGCGAATGGGGCAACCACCCGGATACGCCTGTAGAAAATTGAAGAATCAAGGAAACCCAATGAAATCCCGCTTGTTCATCATCAGCCAGTACCTGCTGCCGCATCACCTGCTGTCGCGCCTGGCCGGCTGCATCGCCGAGTGCCGTGTGCGCTGGTTCAAGAATGCCTTTACCAGTTGGTTCGCCAAGCGCTACCAGGTCGACATGTCCCAGGCCCTGGTTGAAGACGTCACCGCCTACGAGCATTTCAACGCCTTCTTTACCCGCGCCTTGAAGCCGGGCGCCCGCCCGCTGGACGAAACCCCGGGCGCGATCCTCTGTCCGGCCGACGGCGCTGTCAGCCAACTCGGCCCGATCGAGCACGGTCGCATCTTCCAGGCCAAGGGCCACAGCTTCAGCGCCCAGGAGCTGCTGGGCGGCGATCCGGCCAATGCCGCGCCGTTCATGGGCGGCGAGTTCGCCACCATCTACCTGTCGCCCAAGGACTACCACCGCGTGCACATGCCGCTGGCCGGCACCCTGCGCGAGATGATCTACGTACCGGGCCGGCTGTTCTCGGTCAACCAGACCACCGCCGAAAACGTTCCGGAGCTGTTCGCCCGTAACGAGCGCGTAGTCTGCCTGTTCGACACCGAGCGCGGTCCGATGGCGGTCGTGCTGGTCGGCGCCATGATCGTGGCCTCGATCGAAACCGTCTGGGCCGGTCTGGTGACGCCACCCAAGCGCGAGCTGAAGACTTTCCGCTACGACGAAGCCAGCCGCGCGCCGATCCACCTGGAAAAAGGTGCGGAACTGGGTCGCTTCAAGCTGGGTTCCACTGCTGTGGTGTTGTTCGGACCCGAGCAGGTCAAATGGGCCGAGTCGCTTGGCGCAGGCTCTGCGGTCAGCATGGGTGAATGCCTGGCACTGCCCGCCCAGGCCTGAACATGAAAAAGCCCGCAGCGATGCGGGCTTTTTTACACCTGTAGGAGCGGGCTTGCCCCGCGATGCGATCTGACTGACTGCACGCAATCGCGGGGCAAGTCGAGTCGTCGCACCGCCGCTCCCACAAGTCAGGGTCAGGCACGGCCTTCGCGATCACGGAAGCCCAGCAAGTACAGCACGCCATCCAGACCCAGGGTCGAAATCGCCTGCTTGGCCGACTGCTTGACCAGCGGCTTGGCGCGGAATGCCACGCCCAGGCCGGCGATCGCCAGCATCGGCAGGTCGTTGGCGCCATCGCCCACGGCAATGGTCTGCTCCATCTGCAAGCCTTCCTTGCGCGCCAGCTCAGCGAGCAGGTCGGCCTTGCGCTGGGCGTCGACAATCGGCTCAACGGCAACGCCGGTCACCTTGCCATCGACCACTTCCAGCTCGTTGGCAAAGACATAGTCGATGCCCAGCTTGGCCTGCAACTGCTTGGCGAAGTAGGTGAAGCCACCGGACAGGATCGCGGTCTTGTAACCCAGGCGCTTGAGCTCGGCAAACAGCACTTCGGCGCCTTCGGTCAGGCGCAGCGAAGCACCGATCTGGTCGAGCACGCCGACATCCAGGCCCTTGAGCAAGGCCAGGCGCTCCTTGAAGCTGGCACGGAAATCCAGCTCGCCACGCATGGCCCGCTCGGTGATTTCCGACACTTGTTCGCCGACACCGGCAGCCTTGGCCAGTTCGTCGATCACCTCGGCCTCGATCAGGGTCGAGTCCATGTCGAACACCGCCAGGCGGCGGTTGCGGCGGAACAGCGAGTCCTGCTGGAAGGCGATATCGACGTTCAGCTCCTGGGCCACGCTGAGGAACTCGGCGCGCAGGGCCTGCGGGTCGGCCGGTTCGCCGCGCACGGAAAACTCGATGCAGCCCTTGCCTTGCTCGACCGGGGTATCGAGCGCCACTCGCCCGGACAGGCGATCGATGTGGTCGATGTTCAAGCCGTACTTGGCGGTGATCGAACTGACCCGCTGCAACTGCTCGGCGGTAACCTTGCGAGTCAGCAGGGTAACGATATGGCGGGCCTTGCCCTGACCTTCGACCCAGCTCTGGTAATCGGCTTCGGAAACCGGGGTGAAGCGCACCTGCTGATCGAGTTCGTAGCCCGCAAACAGAATATTCTTGAGCACCGACGAGGCCTTCTCGGTGTCCGGGATTTCCACCAGGATGCCGAAGGACAGGGTGTCATGGATCACCGCCTGACCGATGTCGAGGATGTTCACACCACCCTGGGCCAGAACGCCGGTGATGGCCGCAGTGAGACCCGGGCGGTCTTCACCGGTGATGTTAATCAGAACGATTTCGCGCAAGACGGGCTCCGACTCGTAGAAAAAAAGCGCATTCTACCGATTTTCGCGGACTATCGGGTGCAGTCGATACTTTGCCGGTCCATGAGCGCTCGCTATACTGCGCAGCAACTTCACCGACATAAAGAGCCGCGCTCTGTGAACCGGCCCACGCCCGTTAAAACCGACAACTTCTTCCTGCTGATTTTCCGTGCCCTGCGCCACCGTCGTGTGCCGCTTGCGTTGCGTATCGCCTGCCATAACGTGTTCCTCGTGGCACTGGCCCTGGTGATCTACGCCGGGGTGATGGGCTTGCAGTTCAAGGAAGCCATGCATGAGCAGGCCGATGCCTTGGGGCAGAGCCTGACCACTCAGACCGCGACCTCGGCCACCGAGCTGCTGGTGTCCAACGACATCCTCAGCCTCAACGTGCTGCTGGGCAACCTGGTGAAGAACCCGCTGGTGGCCCACGCGGCGATCTACAGCGTCGACAACCGGATCCTCGCCGAAGCCGGCCAGCGCCCGAAAAACGGCCTGCTGGGCGAAGCCGAAGGCCTGTACCAGACCAAGATCACCTTCCAGGACGTGACCGCCGGCCAGTTGCGCATCAGCCTGGACATGAGCCAGTTCCAGCAGCCGCTGACCATCAGCCTGCAGAGCATGGGCATCCTCGCCGGCATCCTGCTGGCCCTGGCCCTGGCCATGAGCCTGCGCCTGGGACGCTTCATCTCCACGCCCTTGCTGCAATTGCGCGTCTGGCTGCGCGACATCAACGAATTCACTCCGGCCACCGAACGTCAGGATGAGATCGGCGACCTCGCCCGCCAGCTGCACACGCGCTTCGCTCCGCCCCCACGGGCCGTCGAACCCGAGGAAGAAGCCGAAGAGCATGTCGACGAGGACGAGCCGCAGTTCCAGGTCCGCAACCTGCGCGACCCGAGCTTCGACGAAGCCCCGGCAATTGCCAAACCGGTCAAGCCCGTTGCTGACGCTGACGCTGACGACCATGACGATGCCTTTGCCGACCTGATCGACGACGAAGGCGACAGCAGCCCCCGTCCTGCCCCTGGCCCGGTCAATCGCGAGCCGCAGGCCTGCGCCGTGCTGGCTGTGCAGCTCGGTTCCCAGGAGCAACTGCGACGCCTGCCTCGCACTCGCCTGACCGAGCTGCTGGACCGCTACCGCGACTGCCTCGAACAGGCCGCCTCGCTGTATGAGAGCGAAGTGCACACCCTCAATGACGGCAGCACCCTGCTGCTGTTCAACAGCGAAGACAGCGGCGAGGACTACCTCACCAACGCCATCTGCTGTGGCGAACTGCTGCGCGCCCTGGGGCATGCGCTGCAGATCGAGGTGGCCGACAGCGGCATCACCCTGCAACTGCAGCTGGGTCTGGCCTTGGGTGAAGACCTGCATGGCCTGAGCCAGATAGACCTGCTGCTGACCGAAAAGGCCCAGGATGCCCTGGCCCTGTCGCAGCACAGCCGTAACCTGCTGCTGGTGGAGCGCAAGATCAGCGACGATGCGCTGATCCGCCAGCGCGCCCGCATCCGCCCGATCGCCAGCCCCGAGGGTGCCTGCTGCGTCGAGCGACTGATGGAGCCCTACCCCTCGATGCTGGAGCGCCAGCTGGCACGGATGCATGAGCGTCGGGTCAAGAGCTGATCGCTGCATGAGAAAAAGCCCGCACTGATGCGGGCTTTTTTATGCCCAGGACATTGCAGCGACTGTTGCACGGTCGATCGCAGGCTTCGCCAGCTCCCACAGAGAGCACTGCACTCAAGGATTGTGGGAGCTGTGGGAGCTGTGGGAGCTGTGGGAGCTGTGGGAGCTGGCGAAGCCTGCGATGAGGCCCGCATAAAAGCCATAAAAAAGCCCGCATCGCTGCGGGCTTTTTTGTGGGTGTCTGCTTAGAAGCGGAACACTTCCATATCGGTGCGGATCGGCGTGGCCAGGGGGATCTTGGGTTTCTCCGGCTCTTTGCGCACCTGCACCGGCGCAGCTTTCTTCGGCGCTTCCTCGACAACCGGCGGCTGGTTGGCCAACGGCTTGACGGCCACGCTCAGCTGTTCGGCGAGTTTCTGCAGCAACTGCCCCTGGGCCTGGACCTGGGCCGCTTCGCTACCCTGATGCTGTTGCTCCAGATGAACGATACGGTTGTCGCGCACCTGACCGCGGCGATCCAGCAGACGCCACTGGGCATCCAGGACCGCTGGCTGGTGGGTACCGGAATCCAGTCGGGTAATCGACAGCAGGATCTGCACATCCGGGGCGAAACCGGTCGTGGCCGGTGCCAGGACCACACGCTGGCTGTCCAGGCGCCAGGCCAACTGACGCACCAGCAATTGATCGATATCGCCCGACAGGCTGCCGGCCCAACGACCATCGGTCGCCGCGCTCAGGCTGCCATCAGGTTGGCGCTGCAGCAGGGTTTCACGCTGCAGGTAGTCGGCCACCGACACCGGACCGAGCACCACGGCCATGCCCGCGCTTTGCTTGGGTTGGCCAGGCTCGCCGCTGTCGAGCTGATACAGGGAAACCGGCTGCTGCATGCTGCAGCCAGCCAGTCCGAGTACGCCAGTCATCAGCAGAACAAATGGAAGGCGCAGAAATTTCATCATCCCATCCAGGCAGTCGCCACAAGGCAAACCGCAGTGATACTCATGTAGATTCATTCGGGTACACAGCCACGCTGGTACCGCAAGGGGCCTATCATCCGCGAAATAGCGGCACGACTCCAGTGTTTCAGCCTCGAACGGGCGCTAATTTACCCATTCGAGGCTCTGCACGACTTAACCGAGGCTTTCCACCATCAAGGCGTCTACCCGCTGGAAGCCACGTGGCAGCTTGTTGCCGCGACGACCACGCTCACCCTTGTAATGCTCGAGGTCATCGGCCTTCAGAGACAGCGTACGCTTGCCAGCCTGCAATACAAGGGTCGCGCCGTCGGCAATGACCGCAAGATCGGTGACATATTCTTCACGGTTGGCCACCCGATCACCGGGGATACCGATGATCTTGTTGCCCTTGCCTTTACCCAGTTGAGGCAGGTCGCTGATCTTGAAGATCAACAGCCGGCCCTCGGTCGTCACTGCCGCCAGCCAGTTCTGTTCACGGTCGGCCACCGGTCGCGGGGCGAGCACCTTGGCGCCATTGGGCAGGCTGAGCAACGCCTTGCCGGCCTTGTTCTTGGCCTGCAGGTCTTCACCCTTGACCACGAAGCCGTAGCCGGCGTCGGAAGCGATCACATACAGTGCGTCGTCTTCAGGCAGCAGCACGCACTCGAAGGCTGCGCCCGGCGGCGGCGTCAGGCGCCCGGTCAGCGGCTCGCCCTGGCCACGGGCCGACGGCAAGGTATGGGCGGCCACCGAGTAACTGCGACCGGTGGAGTCGATGAACACGGCAAACTGGTTGGAACGCCCGGCTGCAGCGGTCTTGAAGCCATCACCGGCCTTGTACGAGAGGCCGGTGGCATCGATGTCATGGCCCTTGGCACAACGTACCCAGCCCTTTTCCGATAGCACGACGGTTACCGGCTCGGTCGGCATCAGCTCGTTTTCCGACAGGGCCTTGGCTTCGGCGCGCTCGATGATCGGCGAACGGCGGTCGTCGCCGTAGGTTTCGGCATCCTTGATCAGTTCGGCACGTACCAGCTTGCGCAGCTTGCTCTCGCTGCCGAGCAGGGCGATCAGCTTGGCTTGTTCCTTGGCCAGTTCGTCCTGTTCGTTGCGGATCTTCATCTCTTCCAGCCGTGCCAGTTGGCGCAGGCGGGTCTCGAGGATGTATTCGGCCTGGGTTTCGGTCAGGTCGAAACGGGCAATCAGGGCAGCCTTGGGCTGATCCTCGGTGCGGATGATGTGGATCACTTCATCCAGGTTGAGGAAGGCCACCAGCAAGCCTTCGAGCAGGTGCAGGCGGCGCTCGACCTTGTCCAGGCGGAAACGCAGGCGGCGACGTACCGTCTGCACGCGGAATTCCAGCCACTCGACCAGCAGCGCCCGCAGGTTCTTCAGCTGCGGGCGGCCGTCCAGGCCGATGATGTTGACGTTGACCCGGTAGCTCGACTCAAGGTCGGTGGTGGCGAACAGGTGCTGCATCAGCTCGTCGAGGTCGACCCGGTTGGAACGGGCGATGATCACGATCCGGCACGGGTTCTCGTGGTCGGACTCGTCACGCAGGTCGGCCACCATCGGCAGCTTCTTGGCCTGCATCTGCGCGGCGATCTGCTCCAGCACCTTGGCCCCGGAAACCTGGTGGGGCAAGGCAGTGACGACGATGTCGCCATCTTCAATGCGGTACACCGCACGCATGCGCACCGAGCCACGGCCGCTTTCGTAGATTTTCAGCAGTTCGGCGCGCGGCGTGATGATCTCCGCTTCGGTCGGGTAGTCCGGCCCCTGGATATGCTCGCACAGCTGCTCGACCGTGGCCTTGGGCTCGTCCAGCAGGCGCACGCAGGCGCTGGCGACTTCGCGCAGGTTGTGCGGCGGCACGTCGGTGGCCATGCCCACGGCAATACCGGTAGTGCCGTTGAGCAAGATGTTCGGCAGGCGCGCCGGCAGCACCGCAGGCTCGTCCAGGGTGCCGTCGAAGTTCGGCACCCAGTCGGCGGTGCCCTGGCCCAGCTCGCTGAGCAGCACTTCGGAGTAACGCGACAGGCGTGCTTCGGTGTAACGCATAGCGGCGAACGACTTCGGATCGTCCGGCGCACCCCAGTTGCCCTGGCCATCGACCAGGGTGTAGCGGTAGCTGAACGGCTGGGCCATCAGCACCATGGCTTCATAACAGGCCGAGTCGCCATGGGGGTGGAACTTGCCGAGCACGTCACCGACGGTACGCGCCGACTTCTTGTGCTTGGCGTCGGCGTCCAGCCCCAGTTCGCTCATGGCATAGACGATGCGTCGCTGCACCGGCTTGAGACCGTCGCCGATATGCGGCAGGGCACGGTCCATGATCACGTACATGGAGTAGTTGAGGTAGGCCTGTTCGGTGAAGTCAGCCAGTGACCGGCGCTCTACGCCATCGAGGCTGAGATCAAGGGAGTCGCTCATGCGGGCCTCATCATTTCAGGTTCTGGCGCAGCAGCAAGGTGCCGCCACGCTGGGTAAATTCGAGTTGTTTGAGGGCGCTCATGCCCAGTAGCACCTGTTCGCCATCCAGCCCTGGTACCACCAGGGCGCGCACATCGCGCAGCTCGATGTCGCCCAGTTGCAGCGCGTCCAGGCGCGTGCGGTAACCCTGGGTGCGGCCATTGGCGGTACTGAGCATCACCGGGGCGCCGCGGGCAAGGTCGAGCTTGCCGGCCAGCACCTCGGGAATGGCCACGTCGGTGGCACCGGTATCGAGCAGAAAATGTACCGCCTGGCCATTGATCCGGCCATCGGCGACGAAATGCCCCTGGCCGTTGCCCGCCAGCTGCACCTCGATAAAGCCATCGCCATGTTCCGAGCGGACCTGGGCATTGGGATTGGCCTGACGCTGCTCCCAATCGCCAAAGAAGCGCGTGGCCAGAAACAAGCCGGCCGCCCAGGCCAGGACCAGCATGACCCGGCCGGCACGCTTGCCCGCTGGCTGGCTCACGGCTTGGCACTCCAGCCGCCTTCAGGGGCGGCAAAGCGCCAGACCATCGGACGGGATTCGCCATCCTGGCGGGTGGCACCGTTGTTGTCGACGCCAATCCAGGCGCCCTTGGCATCAATCGCCAGGGCCTCGGCCAGGCCGAACGGTTGAGTGTACCGGCGTGGCTCGGCCAGGGCGTCTGCTGCGTACGACCAGCAACGCTCGACCTGGCCGCTGGCCGCATCGCGTCGGCAGATCCGGTGGGCATTGCGTTCCAGGGTGAACAGTTTGTTGTTGAACAGCACCAGATCGGAAAAATCCCGCGGCAGCGCCCGGGCACCAGGCATCTGCGGCGGTTGCATCTCGACCCCGGCCTCGCTGAGCAACACACAGCCGCCGGCGCAGTTCCATACGGTCTGCTGGCGGTTGATCAGCAGCAGGCCACGGCGCTCACGCTCGGCGGCCAGCCAGATGCGATCGCCGGCAGGGTTGACCGCCAGGCCTTCGAACAGGGCGTTGAAATGCAGCAGCATGCCACTGGCCCGCGCCTGGCGAACCATGCTCGGGTCGATCTTCAGCCAGTCGGGCTCGCCCTTGACCGGCACCTGCAGCACGGCGGCATGGGCCTCGCTGACCAGGTAGCGGTTGCCGGCAGCGTCGCAGCTCAGGCCCTCGAAATCCAGGTCGCCACCGCGCACCATCCCCGCTGCCCAGGTACGCGAGCGGATGCCCCAGGGCAAGCCGCTCTCCGGCACCGGTGGCACGGCCATTGGCACCGCAACGGCCTGCCAGAGCGGTGCCGCGGTGTCGAGCCGGTACAGCAGGTCATCGTCACGATCGGACAATGCCCACAGCTCGTCCTTGCACAATGCCAGGCCCGACAGGTTGCCACCGCGCATGCCCTCGACCGGGTGCTCGCTCAGCATCTTCAGCTCCGGCCAGGGTGCGGCCTGGGCGGACAGGGCAAACAGACCAACGACTGCGGCCAGCAGCAGACGAATCAAGCCAGGACCTCGGCCAGGTTGCCTTTGGACTCGAGCCAGTTCTTGCGATCGCCAGCGCGCTTCTTGGCCAGCAGCATGTCCATGATCTCGCGGGTGCCGTCCAGGTCGTCCAGGGTCAGTTGCACCAGGCGACGGGTGTTCGGGTCCATGGTGGTTTCACGCAGCTGTGGCGGGTTCATCTCACCCAGGCCCTTGAAGCGGGTGACCTGCGGCTTGCCGCGCTTCTTCTCGGCCACCAGGCGATCGAGGATGCCATCGCGCTCGGCTTCGTCCAGGGCGTAGTAGATTTCCTTGCCCAGGTCGATACGGTACAACGGCGGCATGGCCACGTAGACGTGACCGGCCTCGACCAGCGGGCGGAAATGCTGGACGAACAGGGCGCAGAGCAAGGTGGCGATGTGCAGCCCGTCGGAGTCGGCGTCGGCGAGGATGCAGATCTTGCCGTAGCGCAGCTGGCTCATGTCCGCCGCGCCCGGGTCGACACCGATGGCCACGGCGATGTTGTGCACTTCCTGGCTGGCCAGGACCTCACCGCCATCGACTTCCCAGGTGTTGAGGATCTTGCCGCGCAGGGGCAGGATCGCCTGGTATTCCTTGTCCCGCGCCTGCTTGGCCGAACCACCGGCCGAGTCACCCTCGACCAGGAACAACTCGGCGCGCATCGGGTCCTGCCCGGCGCAGTCGGCCAGCTTGCCCGGCAGCGCCGGCCCCTGGGTCACGCGCTTGCGCTCGACCTTCTTGCTGGCCTTCAGGCGCCGCCCGGCGTTGCTGATGGCCAGCTCCGCCAGTTGCATGCCCATTTCCGGGTGGGCGTTGAGCCACAGGCTGAACGCATCCTTGACCACGCCGGAGACAAAGGCCGCCGCCTCGCGGGACGACAGGCGCTCCTTGGTCTGCCCGGAGAACTGCGGCTCCTGCATCTTCATCGAGAGGACGAAGGTGATGCGCTCCCAGACGTCTTCCGGGGCCAGCTTGACCCCGCGCGGCAGCAGGTTGCGGAACTCGCAGAACTCGCGCATGGCATCGAGCAGGCCCTGGCGCAGGCCGTTGACGTGGGTGCCGCCCTGGGCCGTGGGGATCAGGTTGACGTAGCTTTCCTGGACGCTGTCGCCGCCTTCGGGCAACCACAGCAGGGCCCAGTCGACGGCCTCCTTGTTACCGGCCAGGCTGCCGCAGAACGGCTCGTCCGGCAGGCGCTGGAACTCGCTGACCGAATCGACCAGGTAGGAACGCAGGCCGTCTTCGTAGTGCCATTCGACCTTCTCGCCGCTGGCCTTGTCCTCGAAGCTGACCAACAGGCCCGGGCACAGTACCGCCTTGGCCTTGAGCACATGCTTGAGGCGGCTGATGGAGAATTTCGGCGAATCGAAATACTTCGGGTCCGGCGAGAAATACACGCTGGTACCGGTGTTGCGCTTGCCGACGCTGCCGATCACTTCCAGCTCGCTGGCCTTGTAGCCATCGGCGAAGGTCATCTGGTACTCGTTGCCGTCGCGCTTGACCTTGACCCGCACCTGGCTGGACAAGGCGTTGACCACGGAGATACCGACCCCGTGCAGGCCACCGGAGAACTGGTAGTTCTTGTTGGAGAACTTGCCGCCGGCATGCAGCTTGGTCAGGATCAGCTCGACCCCGGACACGCCCTCTTCAGGGTGGATATCCACCGGCATGCCGCGTCCGTCGTCGGACACTTCCAGCGAATGGTCGGCGTGCAGGATCACCTGCACCGATTTGGCGTGCCCGGCCAGGGCTTCGTCGACACTGTTGTCGATCACTTCCTGGGCCAGGTGGTTCGGCCGGCTGGTGTCGGTGTACATGCCCGGGCGCTTGCGTACCGGGTCAAGGCCCGAGAGGACTTCGATGGCGTCTGCGTTATAGGCACTAGCGCTGGGAATGGCCATGGGTTCTCGTCGTCAGTCGTGGGTAAAAATAAGTCATCAAAATACAGAAAAATCGAGCATTTGATACTGCTGGGGGGCAATGCCGGCAAAGCTCAGCAACGCCGGCAGGCGCTCGGCAAAGCCCTGGAAACTGTGGTCGCCACCGGCCTGGATGCGCAGGGCGCAGGCCCGGTAGAAGCGCTCGGCCTGGCGGTAGTCCAGGGTCTCGTCGGCGGTCTGCAGCCAGACCTGGTAGCGCCCGGCATCCGTGGGCGGTGCAACCTCGAGCTCGGCCAGGGCCTGCACGTGATCCAGGGTCAGTTCCCAGGATTCACCGGTGTAATGGTTCTGCTGGGTGCCGAGATAGCCGTCGAACCGCAGGTGCGGGTTGACCGCCGGGTTGATCAGCAGCGCCTTGAGCCCGTGGCGTTCGGCCAGATGGGTGGCATAGTAGCCGCCGAGCGAGCTGCCGACCAGTAATGGCGATCCGAGCTCGGCGATGGCGCTTTCGAGCTGGGCCATGGCCTGGCGTGGGTGGTGATGCAGGGCCGGCACCCGCAGGCGCTCGCCCAGGCCGATCTGTTGCATCACCTCGACCAGCTGGCAGGCCTTTTTCGAGGAAGGTGCGCTGTTGAACCCGTGAATATAGAGAATCGAACCCGACATGCCGCCCTCGCTACCCCTGACTCGCCCGGAACACCAGGCAGGAAAGCGCGCATTTTAGCCTGTTCGGCGGCTCATTGAACGGTTTCAGCAATTTGGCAACACTTAATACCCGTCTTCATAGTCGACGTCGAAGTTGAAGTCGCTCACTCGCGAAACCCCGGTCTCGATGCCGCCATCAGGCTGCAGACGCAGCCAGCGGTAGCCGGGCGCCTGGTCGCCGACCTTGAAGTCTGCGCTGCCGGGCTCGAACTGGATACAGGTGGAAGGCGAAGCCAGCAGCCGCACACCGTCGCGCAGCTGGTCCCACTCCTGGTGGATATGGCCCCAGAGCAAGGCGCGCACCTGTGGATAACCCTTGAGCCGGTCGAACAGCGCGTCGGCATTGCGCAGCCCGATCGGCGCCATCCAGGCACAGTCGATGGCGACCGGCTGATGGTGGAAGCAGATCAGGTGATGACGCTCGGGCGCCTGGCTCAATGACTGTTCGAGCAGCTCGAGCTGCCCCGCGTCGAGGACCCCGGGAACCGCCCCCGGCACCGCCGAATTGAGCATCAGGATGCGCCAGTTGCCGATATCCACCTGCGGCGCCAGCAGGTCGGTGCCTTGCGCCGCCCGCTCCATCGGCAGCGGCTCGTCGTGATTGCCGGCGAGCCAGCGGGCCGGCGCACCGAGGCTCGCGGTCAGGTCACGAAAACTCGCATAGGATTGCTCGGTGCCGTCCTGGGACAGGTCGCCGGTGGCCAGCAGCAGGTCGATGCGCGGCTGCTCTTCACGCACCCGCTCGATGACCCGCTGCAGGCTGTCGCGAGTGTTCATGCCCAGCAGCGTACGGTGCGGCTCGGCAAACAGGTGGCTGTCGGTCAGTTGCACCAGGTAGACCGGTGCGTCGCCGGAAAGGATCGATGGTTGCGGCAAGGGCCGACTCCTGGAGAGGATTCAGCGCGATTATGGCGGCAAGCGTCGCTTGAGCAAATATGCGAAAACGACCGGCGTCACATTTCAGCGAACCACTGCCAACTCATGGCCACAGGCCAGGCAATGACTCAGCCATTCGCCCAGGAACAGGTTGAGCTGGGCCTTTTCGTCCGGCTGGTGCATGGCCGCATTCGGATAGGGGTAGACACTGCGAAAGCGCCGGGCGTGCTCGGCGCTGACCACTTCGGCCATCCGCGCGTCGTGGTACACCTGCACTTCCAGTTGCGGCACCGGCAGCCAGGGCAGGCTGTGCTCCTGGCGCACGCGCAGGGTGGTGGTATAGGGACAGGCGAGTACCACGTCGAGCACCAGCACGCCGAGCATCTGGTCACCCTGGGTCATGCCGATCCGGCGCGAGCTCTTGGCCGTGCGCATATCCGGCAACAAGCGCATCAGACGCGCATAGTTGGCCTCGCAGGCAGCCTGCAACCCGACCAGATCGACCCGGTAGCGCTCGCGCAAGAGATTCACGACCATAGCCCCCTGACTTCATCCCGGTTCAAGGCCAGCCACTGCAAGGCAATGATGGTTGCCGCATTGGCGATCAGCCCGTCGCGTACGGCCTGTAGCGCGTCCTCGAACGCCCAGACCTTGACGCGGATATCTTCACCCTCTTCCTCCAGGCCATGCAGACCGCCCGCCCCAGCGCTGTCGCAACGGCCCAGATACAAGTGTACGTATTCATCACTGCCGCCAGGAGACGGGAAGTACCGCGTCATCGGCCACAGCGTCTGGATCTTCAGACCAGCTTCCTCCTGCGCCTCGCGGTGCGCAACTTCTTCCGGCGCTTCGTCCTTGTCGATCAGACCGGCGACCAGCTCGATCATCCAGGGGTTGGCCACCTTGTCCAGGGCACCGACGCGAAACTGCTCGATCAGCACCACTTCGTCACGCTGGGGGTCGTAGGGCAGCACACAGACCGCATCATGGCGCACGAACAGCTCACGGCTGATCTCCCGGCCCATGCCGCCGGCGAACAACTCGTGGCGCAGGCGCACCCGGTCGAGCTTGTAAAAGCCCTGGAAACAGTTCAATCGCTCGACGATCTCGACACCCTTGGGCACAGCGTTCAACTCATCTGACATGGCAATCCTCACGACCTCATCTACTGCATCGCGCCATCCTAACCTGCGCATCGGCGCGTTTCACCCCTTTCAAGATACCGGCCAGGCTGCGAGGATAGACCGCCTGCTGATATTGAGCTTAGTGGCGAACTGAAGGCCCTGCCGACGGTCCAAGCCCGATCAACTCCGCCTGACAAGGATCATCATGACGCTTGTGAAACTGACTTCCGTGGCTGTGCTGGCCCTGGCCCTGGGCGCCTGCCAAAGCCTGTTCCAGCCCAACATGCGCACGCCCCTGGAGGTCAAGCGCGACCGCTGGGAACACATCAAGCCCGGTTGCACCACGGCCGATTGCCCGCTGGTGAACATCGACACCATTCACTTCCCGGCCAACCCCAAACTGGATGCGATCGTCGAGAAACGCCTGCTGCAGATGACCCAGGACAACGAGCGCAACGCCCTGCCCAGCTCGCTCAAGGCCTATGAAGATCAATTCATGGCCTCGGCCGAAAGCCGCCACAGCAGCTACCTGCAAGCCAAGGTACGCGAGCAGCATGACGGACTGGTGATCATCGAGCTGTCCAGCTACCTGGACACCGGCGGCGCCCACGGCATGCCCGGGCGCGGCTTCATCAACTACTCGCGCCAGCAGGACAAGGTGCTCACCCTGCAGGACATGCTGGTGCCGGGCCAGGAGGCGACCTTCTGGAAGACCGCCGAGGAAGCCCACAAGGCCTGGCTGATCAGCACCGGCATGGACAAGGACGCCGAGTTCGTCAAGACCTGGCCGTTCCGCCAGACCTCGCACATCGCCCTGACCTACGGCGCGGTGGTGCTCAAGTACGAAGTGTATGCCATCGCCCCGTACTCCATGGGCCACATCGAACTGAAGATCCCCTACCCGCGCCTGAATGGCGTGGTCAAGCCGGAGTTGTTTCCCGGTCGCGGCTGACGGACGGCGCTGCCGCCCAGTACACGCACCCTGCCAGCAGCAAGGCCGGCAGGGTCGAACCGACATCCGCCGCGTAATGGGCCAGCAGATGGTAGGTGGCCACCCCGCAGGCCCAGGCCAGCAGCGCCCGCCCGTGCAGGCTGTGGATGGGGCTGGCATCGCTGCGACGGCGACGCACGATGAAGTGATCGACCAGCACCACACCGAACAGCGGCGCGAACACCGAACCGATCAGCAGCAGGAAATTCTGGTACTGCGCCAGCGGCGCAAAGCAGGCGATCAGGGTGCACAGCACACCGATGGCCAGGGCCAGGTGCTCGACCTTCAGGCGCACCAGCAGGCCGGTGGAGACCGCCGCCGAGTGAATGTCGGCAAAGGCCTTTTCCGATTCGTCGAGCAGGATCAGCAGCAGCGGGATACCCAGGCCGGCACCGGCCAGCGCCAGCAGCAGGGTGTTGACCTCGCCCGCCGGGGCAAAGGCCAGGGTATAGGCCACGCCCAGGCTCATCATCCACACGTTGCCGACGAAGTAGCCCAGCGCGGTGCCGACGAACACCCGGCTGGCATGGCGGCTGAAGCGTGAGTAGTCGGCGATCAGCGGCAGCCACGACAACGGCATGGCAATGGCGATGTCGATCCCCACGGCCAACGACATCGAGCCATCCCCGGCGCGGGCCCACAGGGCGCCGAGGTCCGCCTTGGCGAACAGGTTCCAGGTCAGCCACAGGCAGGCGCCGAGCAACAGCCAGATGCCCCACTTGCGCAGGATCTTGCGCACGAAGGTCAACGGCCCGCTGACCGCCAGCAAGGTGGCCAGGGCGCCGAAGCACAGGGTCCACAGCAACGGGTTGGTCAGCGCACTGTCCTCGCCGAAGGCGCGCGCACCCAAAAGGCTCGCGGCATCGCGCATGACGATGATCTCGAACGAACCCCAGCCGATCAGTTGCAGCAAGTTGAGCAGCGCCGGCAAGCGCGCCCCGTCACGACCGAGGCTGCGGCGCAGGGCGGCCATGGACGACAGCCCGGTGTCGCTGCCGATGACACCGACTGCCGCCAGCAGCAGGACGCCCACGCTGGTGCCGACAATGATCGCCAGCACGGCGTTGGCCAAGCCCAGGCCGGGGCCGAGCAAGGCGCCGGTCTGCAGGACCATCAGGCCGATGCCGAGGGAGAACCACAGGGAACAGAGGTCGCGGCCACTGAGGACGCGCTGTTGGGCGGTGACGGGGTGATCGGGGGAGAACTGGCTGGGTGTGCTCACAAGGGGTGGTCTCGACAGGGAGAAAATTGTTGTTCTTGGACGACCTGTCGCGGGGCAAGCCCGCTCCCACAGGGAAAATGGTTTCCTTGTGGGAGCGGGCTTGCCCCGCGATACGGTTTACACCTTTTTGTACAGCTGGCTGCCTTCCTGGCGGAACCGCTCGGCCTGCTCGCGCATGCCGTCCTCGACCGCCACGTCCACCGCGTCGATGCGCTGGTTGGCGGCGTATTCACGCACTTCCTGGGTGATTTTCATCGAGCAGAACTTCGGCCCGCACATGGAGCAGAAGTGGGCGACCTTGGCCGAATCCTTGGGCAGGGTCTCGTCATGGAACGAACGCGCGGTGTCCGGATCCAGGCCAAGGTTGAACTGGTCTTCCCAGCGGAACTCGAAGCGCGCCTTGGACAAGGCGTTGTCACGAATCTGCGCGCCCGGATGGCCCTTGGCAAGGTCGGCGGCATGGGCGGCGATCTTGTAGGTGATGATGCCGGTCTTGACGTCATCCTTGTTCGGCAGGCCCAGGTGCTCCTTGGGGGTCACATAGCAGAGCATGGCGCAACCGAACCAGCCAATCATCGCCGCACCGATGCCGGAGGTGATGTGGTCGTAGCCCGGGGCGATGTCGGTGGTCAGCGGGCCGAGGGTGTAGAACGGCGCTTCGTCGCAGCACTCGAGCTGCTTGTCCATGTTCTCCTTGATCAGCTGCATCGGCACGTGGCCCGGGCCTTCGATCATGCACTGGACATCGTGCTTCCAGGCGATCTTGGTCAGTTCACCGAGGGTTTCCAGCTCGCCGAACTGCGCTTCGTCGTTGGCATCGGCAATCGACCCCGGACGCAGGCCATCGCCCAGCGAGAAGCTGACGTCGTAGGCCTTCATGATTTCGCAGATTTCGTCGAAGTGGGTGTAGAGGAAGTTCTCTTTGTGGTGCGCCAGGCACCACTTGGCCATGATCGAGCCGCCACGGCTGACGATACCGGTGACGCGCTTGGCGGTCAGCGGCACGTAGCGCAGCAAGACGCCTGCGTGGATGGTGAAGTAGTCCACGCCCTGCTCGGCCTGTTCGATCAGGGTGTCGCGGAACAGCTCCCAGGTCAGGTCTTCGGCCACGCCATTGACCTTTTCCAGCGCCTGGTAGATCGGCACGGTACCGATCGGCACTGGCGAGTTACGGATGATCCACTCGCGGGTTTCGTGGATGTGCTTACCGGTGGACAGGTCCATCACCGTGTCCGAGCCCCAGCGGATACCCCAGGTCAGCTTGGCCACTTCTTCTTCGATGGATGAGCCCAGGGCGCTGTTGCCGATGTTGCCGTTGATCTTCACCAGGAAGTTGCGGCCGATGATCATCGGCTCCAGCTCCACGTGGTTGATGTTGGCCGGGATGATCGCGCGACCGCGGGCGATTTCCTCGCGCACGAATTCGGCGGTGATTTCCTTCGGAATGCTGGCACCGAAGCTGTGCCCGGCGTGCTGCTGATCGAGCAGGCCGGCGGCGCGGGCTTCCTGCAGCTTCATGTTCTCGCGGATGGCGACGTATTCCATCTCGGCGGTGATGATGCCCTGGCGCGCATAGTGCATCTGGCTGACGTTGGCGCCGGCCTTGGCCCGGCGCGGGTTGCGCACGTGGGCGAAGCGCAGCTTGGTCAGCTCGGCATCGGCCAGGCGCTGCTGGCCGAAGTCCGACGACAGCCCGGCCAGGCGCTCGGTGTCGCCACGGGCGTCGATCCAGGCCGAGCGTACGTCGCCCAGGCCCTTGCGCACGTCGATGACGACAGTGGGGTCGGTGTAGGGGCCGGAGGTATCGTAGACCAGCACCGGTGCATTGGGCTCGCCGCCGAAATCGGTAGGGGTGTCGTCCAGGCTGATTTCACGCATCGGCACGCGGATATCGGGGCGCGAGCCTTCGACATAGATTTTGCGCGAGCGGGTGAACGGCTGTACGGACTGTTGATCGACCTGGGCCGACTCACTCAGATTGGTATATTTTTCTTGTTTACTCATCACAGGCTCTCCAGACGGCTTCACTAGCAGTGGAATGTCGGGGAGAACCTGAAAGGCACGGACGCACCATGGCTGGTGCTGTGCCGGATACGCGGTGATGCCTGCAGCTGCAATGGCTGGCTCGACATTCCCGGACCTGGCACAAGAGACTCGCCGGGAAAGCGAGAAATCTTGTTCCCTACGCAGGCGCTAACCTGATCAGGTTCAACGGGATCCGGATTATCCGATCTCAGCCTCAACGCAAGGCACCCCGACAAGAACGTGCCCAGTCTAGACTGGACTCACCTGCAAAGCCAACAGTACGAACACGGGCACGATAAATGGCGTAAATGGCAGATTGTTGCCAAGTGTCCACCCATCTACACTCACCCGCTCAGAGACACTCAATTTGTTCAAGGATCGCCCTATGCTGCGCAAACTTTCACTGGCCATTGCCGTGTCTTGTGCTACCAACGGAATGGCCTGGGCAGCGGACGTGCCCATCTCGGCGAAGAACGATCTGGTCAGCGTCTACCAGGAAGCCGTGAACAACAACGCCGACCTGGCTGCAGCCCAAGCCAACTATGGCGCCCAGAAGGAAGTGGTACCCCAGGCCCGTGCCGGCCTGCTGCCGAACCTGTCCGGCGGCGGCACCATGCAGAATACCCGCACCAAGCTCGACAGCCCTTCGATCACCTCCAACCGCAGCGGCAACTCCTGGCAGGCCACCCTGGCGCAGCCGGTGTTCCGTGCCGATCGCTGGTTCCAGTTGCAGGCCGCCGAAGCCTTCAACGAACAGGCCGCCCTGGAACTGTCGGCCACCGAGCAGAACCTGATCCTGCAGTCGGCGGAAAACTACTTCGCGGTCCTGCGCGCTGAAGACACCCTGGCCTCGACCAAGGCCGAGGAAGCGGCCTTCAAGCGCCAGCTCGACCAGTCCGAAGAGCGCTTCGACGTGGGCCTGTCGGACAAGACCGACGTGCTGCAGTCCCAGGCCAGCTACGACACCGCGCGGGCCAACCGGATCGTCGCCCAGCGCCAGGTCGACGATTCCTACGAGGCCTTGATCACCTTCACCAACCGCTACTACAAATCGATCCAGGGTATCGTCCACACCTTGCCGATCCAGGTGCCGGTGCCCAACGATGCCAAGCTGTGGGTCGAAACCGCCGGCAAGCAGAACCTCAACCTGCTGGCGAGCAACCATGCCGTCGACGCCGCCGAGGAAACCCTGCGCCAGCGCAAGGCCGGCCATGCGCCGACCCTGGATGCCGTGGCCCAGTACCAGAAAGGCGACAACGACAACCTGGGCTTCAGTAACCCCAACCTCGGCGGGACCATCAGTGGCGACGTCGAGCAGACCAGCGTCGGCCTGCAGTTGAACATCCCGATCTACAGTGGCGGCCTGATCAGCTCGCAAGTGCGCGAGGCGTACCAGCGCCTGAACCAGACCGAGCAGCAGCGTGAAAGCCTGCGCCGCCAGGTGGTGGAAAACACCCGCAACCTGCACCGCGCAGTGAACACCGATGTGGAGCAGGTACAGGCGCGCAAACAGTCGATCATTTCCAACCAGAGCGCGCTGGAAGCCACCGAGATCGGCTATCAGGTCGGTACCCGCAACATCGTCGACGTGCTCGATGCCCAGCGCCAGCTGTACACCTCGGTGCGCGACTACAACAACACCCGCTACGACTACATCCTCGACAACCTGCGCCTGAAGCAGGCCGCCGGCACCCTGAGCCCGCAGGACCTGACCGACCTCAGCCGTTACCTGAAACCGGACTACAACCCGGACAAGGACTTCCTGCCGCCTGACCTGGCAGCGGCGGCCAAGGCCAACTTCGACGCCCGTCCCTGAAACGCATCGCGGGGCAAGCCCGCTCCCACCGGATCCGGTAGGAGCGGGCTTGCCCCGCGATCAGTTCAAATCAAACGCCCCAGCCCATCGAGCAAGCGCTGCAGCGCCCCCTGGTTGGCTTTCATGACCGCCCGCCCGGCCTCACCCATGCGCCGCGCATCCTGCGGCAACTCGATCAGCCGCCGCACCGCAGCCGCCAGGCCCTGGGCATCATCCACTTCCTGCAAGGCACCCGCCTCACGCAACATCGCCGCGATTTCCAGGAAGTTGAACAGGTGCGGACCGCTGAGCACCGGCAACGACAACGCCGCCGGCTCCAGCAGGTTGTGCCCGCCGTTGGGCACCAGGCTGCCGCCGACAAAGGCCATGTCGGCCAGGGCATAGAGGAACAGCAACTCGCCCATGGTGTCGCCAAGCAGCACCGCGGTATCGCCAGCCACCGGCTCACCGCTGGAACGGCGAACGGTCGGGAACTGCTGGCAGCACAGCTCGAACACGCTGTTGAACCGCTCAGGATGACGCGGCACCAGGATCAGCAGGGCATCGGCATGGTGTTCGAGCAATCGGCGGTGCGCCGCCAGAATCACTTCATCCTCGCCTTCGTGGGTGCTGGCCGCGATCCACAGCGGACGCTGGCCGGCCTGCCACTGCTCGCGCAAGGCCCGGGCCTTGGGCAGGAGCTGCTCGTCGATGCGCAGGTCGAACTTGATCGAGCCGGTCACCTGCACGCATTCCGGGCGCGCACCCAGTTGACGGAAGCGTTCGGCTTCGGTTTCGGTCTGCACTGCAATCAGGCTCATCTCGGCCAGCATCGGTCGGGTCAGGCCGGCGAAGCGGGCGTAGCCGCGGGCCGAGCGCTCGGACAACCGGGCATTGGCCAGGGCCACTGGAATGCCGCGCCGGGCGCACTGGTGGATGTGGTTGGGCCACAGCTCGGTCTCCATGATCACCGCAAGGCGAGGCTGGACATGATCGAGGAAACGCCCGGCCGCCCAGGGCAGGTCATAGGGCAGGTAGCAGTGCTGGATGCGCGGCTCATCGGCGAACATCGCCCGCACCCGCTCGGAGCCGGTCGGGGTCATGCAGGTGATGGTGATCGGCAGCTGTGGATAAGCCTTGAGCAAGGCACGAATCATCGGCGCGGCGGCAATGCTCTCGCCTACCGACACGGCATGCACCCAGATGCCGCCCTTGCCCATGGCCGGCAGGTTCATGGCAAAGCGCTCGCCGATGCGCTGGCCGTAGGCCGGGGCCTTGCGCGCGCGCAGGAACAGGCGCAGCGCAACCAGCGGCAGGCCCAGGTGAAACAGCAAGGTATAGAGGGTTCTGTTCATGGCGCCGAAGTGTACTAGCCAATGGCACGCAAGTGCACTGCGAAGCGTTCGGCCAACCACTGGGCCGCGGGCCCCAGCGGTTCGTCACGCCGCCACACCAGCTCCACCACCAGGGCGGGTGGGCTCCACTCGCTGCTCAGCTCGACCATCTGTGCGTGATAGGTCGGGTACTGCACCACGTGCCGGGGCAGCCAGGCCCAGCCCAGGCCGCGCATCAGCAGTTCGGCCATGGCGTAGAAACTGTCGGCCCGCCAGATCTGCGGACTGATCGGCTCGCCGCCGGGGTAGCCGCTTTCCTGGGGGGCGATCAGCAACTGTCGATGCCTGGCCAGTTGCTGGCGGTTGACCCGGGTCAGCTGCGCCAGTGGGTGGTTGACGGCGCAGACGGTAACCATCTCCACTCGCCCCAGGGCGCGGCGCTCCAGGGTCGGCGGCATGCGCTCGTGGTGGAACAGCAAGCCAAGGTCGGCGCGACGCTCCACCAGTTTGCGCGCCACATCGCCCTGGGCACCGCTGGCCAGTTGCACCTCGAGCAAGGGGAACTGCCGGGCCAGTTCATCGAGGCTGTCGATCACCGGTTGATAGGGCATGGCCTCGTCCTGCGCCACCCGCAGCTGCGCCTCCTGGCCGCGCATCAGCGCCAGCGCCCGACCGTCCAGGCGCTCGCACTGGCGCAACAGTTCGCGCGCGTCCTCGAGCAACGCCGCCCCGGCCTCGGTCAGGCGCGGCTGGCGACCGCTGCTGCGTTCGAACAGGGTGACACCCAGGTCGGCCTCAAGCAGGGCAATGGCACTGCTCACGGCCGACTGGGCCTTGCGCTGGGCACGGGCAACCGCTGAAAACGAACGCTGCTCGGCCACTCGTACAAACAGGCGTAGTTGCTCCAGGTTCCACTGTTCGGCCATTCAACCTATCTCCTTTAAAGATAGGTAATGACTTTACCCCATCCAGGCATGCTCTAGAATGCCCAGCCAGAACAGAGGACCACCACCATGAACGCCTACACCTACCTGGCCATTGCCATCTGCGCCGAAGTCATTGCCACCGCCTCGATGAAAGCCGTGAAAGGCCTGAGCACGCCCCTGCCCTTGCTGCTGATGGTCTGTGGCTACGCCGTGGCGTTCTGGATGCTGACCCTGGTGGTGCGCAGCATTCCGGTAGGCATTGCCTATGCCATCTGGTCGGGCCTGGGCATCGTCCTGATCAGCGTCGCGGCCCTGGTGATCTACGGGCAGAAACTGGATATCCCGGCCATGGCCGGCATGGCCATGATCGTCGGTGGCGTGGTGGTGATTCAGCTCTTCTCGAAAACCGCCGGGCATTGATTCTGCTCACAGGCTGTATACTGGGCGTCTGTCCAAGCTTGTGAGGTGCATGCATGCCATCCGTTATTTCCACCGACGTGCTGATCGTCGGCGCAGGGGTCGCAGGCCTCTGGCTCAACGCCCGCCTGCGCCGCCTGGGTTATTCGACGGTCGTGGTGGAACGCGCCAGTCTCGGTGGCGAGCAGACCCTCAAATCCCAGGGCATCATCCATGGCGGCACCAAGTACGCCTTGCACGGCGCCCTGACCGGCGCCTCGGAAGCCATTGCCGACATGCCGCGGCGCTGGCGCGAGGCCCTGGCCGGCAACGGCGAGCTGGACCTGTCCGGCGTGCGCCTGCTGTCCGAAGCCCACTACCTGTGGTCGCCCGGCACCCTGACCGGCAACCTGACCAGCTTTTTCGCCAGCAAGGCGGTGCGCGGCCGGGTCGACCAGGTCAAGGGCGATCAACTGCCGCCCGCCCTGCAGGACCGCGCCTTCAAAGGCAAGGTCTATCGCCTGGCCGAACTGGTCGTCGACGTACCGAGCCTGCTGGGCCGCCTTGCCGAACTGGCGGGCGACAGCCTGCTGGCCGGCGAGCGGATCGAACCCCTGGAGGAAGCCGGTGAACTGGCCGGCCTGCGCGTCGATGGCCGCGAGATCCGCGCCCGGCGCATCGTCCTCAGCGCCGGCGCCGGCAATGCCGGCCTGCTCGAAACCCTGGGCCTGAGCCAACCGGCCATGCAGCGTCGACCGCTGCACATGGTCATGGCCAAGGGCGCCAGCCTCAAGCCCCTTTATGCCCACTGCCTGGGCGGCGGTCCCAAGCCACGGATCACCGTCACCAGCCACCCGGCCAGCGACGGCCAGTGGGTCTGGTACCTGGGCGGCGACCTGGCCGAAGCCGACGGCGTAGCCCGCGAACCCGAGGCACAGATTGCCGCGGCGAAGAAAGAAGTCGCCAGCCTGCTGCCCTGGATCGACCTGAGCCAGGTGCGCTGGGCCACGGTGCGCATCGACCGCGCAGAACCTGCGCAATCGGGCCTGGTGCGCCCGGACAACGCCTTCCTCGCCGAACAGCAGCGCCTGCTGGTGGGCTGGCCGACCAAGCTGGCCCTGGCGCCGGATTTCGCCGACCGCGTGCTGGCCACGCTAGAACGCGACGGCATCCAGCCAGGCGGACAAGCCGCCCTCCCCGACCTGCCCAAGCCGCCGCTGGCCGTGCCGGTCTGGGAGCAATTGCTGCCATGAGCCTGCCGAGCCTTCACCACCTGCACCGCCCCCTGGGCAGCACCGGCCTGCGCGTTTCGCCGCTGGGTCTGGGCACGGTAAAGCTGGGCCGCGACCAGGGGGTCAAGTACCCCAGCGGCTTCACCATTCCCGATGACGACAAGGCCCGCCTGCTGCTGGCCCAGGCCCGCGAGCTGGGCATCAACCTGATCGACACGGCGCCAGCCTATGGGCGCAGCGAAGAGCGTCTGGGCCCGCTGCTGCGTGGTCAGCGCGAAGACTGGGTGATCGTCAGCAAGGTCGGTGAAGAATTCGACAACGGCCAGTCGCACTTCGACTTCAGTGCCGCACATACGCGCTTTTCCGTCGAACGCAGCCTCAAGCGCCTGGAAACCGACCATATCGACCTGGTGCTGGTGCATTCCGACGGCAACGACCTGCACATCCTCCAGCACGAAGAGGTCTACCAGACCCTCGAAGCGCTGAAGCAGGAAGGCAAGATCGGCGGTTTCGGCCTGTCCGGGAAAACCGTGGCCGGCGGCCTGAAGGCACTTGAGCGCGGCGATTGCGCCATGGTCACCTACAATCTGAACGAACAGGCTGAACGCCCGGTGCTCGACTATGCCGCCGAGCATGGCAAGGCGATCCTGGTGAAAAAAGCCCTGGCCAGCGGACATGCCTGCCTGAGCCCGGGCGTTGACCCGGTGCGCGCCAGCTTCGAACTGCTGTTCGCTCACCCCGGGGTCAGCAGTGCTATTGTCGGTACCATCAACCCTGTACACCTGGCCCACAACGTGGCCACGGTTGCCGCCGTACTGGGTAGCTGACGCCCATGCCGCCGTCGCGGCCGCCCCCCACGCAAGTAGGAGCCGACATGCCGCGAACGCTGATCCGCAAGAACCCGAGCACCTTCAAGACCCTGCCCCTGCACGTCGAAGCCAGCCCTGAGGGGCTGTGCTACCAGAGCATCGGCATGCCGCAGAACTTCGCCCAGACCCAGCAGCGGCGCAAGCAGATCCACCTGGCCGACAGCCAGCGCTTCGCCGTGGAACTGGCGAACCTGGGCGTCTCGGTGCGCCTGACCCTGCACTGGCAGAACCGCGACTACTGGGTGCTGGTGCGCCAGCGCCGCCAGGACCGCGGCGACGTGGTGCTCAAGCTGATTTCCGGCTATGTCCCCGCCCAGGAGCTCAACCTGCCGCTGCACACCGCCATCCAGGAAGTCGCCGAGGAGTGCCTGCTGGAAACGCCGGAGGGCTGGCTTGGCGGGCGCTTCAATGACACCTGGCTACCGGCACCCTACGCCGATGCCCTGCACTACCGCGAAGCCATGCCCTTCGTCCTGACCCCGCAGTCCGGTGCGGCGAGACCGGTGCGCTGCGCCAACCTGCACCTGCTGGAGCGGCCACGGGCCTATGTGCATTTGCCCACAGCCTCACTGCAACTGATCTACGACCTGCGCCTGCAGGTGCCGCGCGAAGCCCGGTCGCTGAGCCTGTTCCATGTCGATGAGCGCCTGGAAGGCAATCAACTGGTGGCCCGCCTCAACCGCAGCCGCCCGGACCTCTACCTGATGCCCCTGGAGGACGGCCAGCCACGGGCCGAACTCTACACCTTGAAGAAAGACCAGCTGCAGCCCGCCAGCACCCGCGGCCTGTACCTGGCCGAAAGTTTTGCCCGGCAAGAGGGCTGGCTGGTCAGGGACGAGCGGATTCGCTGGAAGGACTGGGTTCGCCAGCAGGGGCTGGCCGCGCCGAAGCCGGACTCAGGATTGCAGCGGCTGACGGGCAAGGCGCGGGAGTTGTTGCAGCTGGCGCGGGGTGGGATGCGCAAGTAGATACCACCTGTGGGAGCGGGCTTGCCCCGCGATCGATCGTATTAACGCATCGCGGGGCAAGCCCGCTCCCACAGGCGTTGGTCAGTTCTTGCGGATTTTTTCGACAATCGCCGTGGTCGAGCTGTTCTCCACCAGCCCCAGCACCTTCACGGTACCGCCGTAGGCCCTGACGATGTCCGCGCCGACCACCTGGTCGATGCCATAGTCGCCGCCCTTGACCAGCACGTCGGGCTTGACCTGGCTGAGCAGGTTCTCCGGCGTACCCTCAGGGAAGCTGATGACCCAGTCCACCGCACCCAGGCCGGCGAGCACCGCCATGCGCCGGTCGACGCTGTTGATCGGCCGACCCGGACCTTTCAGGCGACTGACCGAGGCGTCGTCGTTGACCGCGACGATCAGGCGATCGCCCTGGGCCCGCGCCTGCTCCAGGTAGGTCACGTGACCGGCATGGAGGATGTCGAAGCAGCCATTGGTGAAGACGATCTTCTCGTTATGGGCACGGGCGTCGTCGATTGCCAGCAGCAGCTGCTCCAGGCTCAGTACGCCACGCTCGGAGCCTTCTTCGCGCTGGATGGCGCGACGCAGCTCCGGCGCGCTGATGGCCGCCGTACCGAGCTTGCCGACCACGATGCCGGCCGCGAGGTTGGCCAAGCCCACGGCGTGGGGCAACTCCTCGCCGGCGGCAATGGCTGCGGCCAGGGTCGAGATCACCGTGTCACCGGCACCGGTGACGTCGAACACTTCACGTGCCCGGGCCGGCAGGTGCAGGGCCGGGTGGTCCGGACGCAGCAAGGTCATGCCGTGCTCGCCACGGGTCACCAGCAAGGCGCCCAGCTCCAGCTCGGACATCAGCTGGCCACCCTTGGCCACCAGCTCGGCTTCATCGGCGCAACGACCGACAATGGTTTCGAACTCGCTGAGGTTCGGCGTGATCAGGCTGGCACCACGGTAGATCGAGAAGTCCTTGCCCTTGGGGTCGGCGAGCACCGGAATGCCTTTGGCGCGCGCGGCCTGGATCAGGCTCTGGTGATTCTTCAGCGCGCCTTTGCCGTAGTCCGACAGCACCAGCACCTTGACCCCTTCGAGCAGGGCGTCGACTTCAGCGCCCAGGGACAGCGGATCGGTCGCGAAGGGCTCTTCGAAGTCGATACGCAGCAGTTGCTGGTGACGGCTCATGACCCGCAGCTTGACGATGGTCGGCTGGTGGGCGATGCGCTGGAAGATCGAGCGCACACCGGCGGCCTGCAGGCTGTTGGCCAGGCTGTCGGCGGCCTCGTCCTGGCCGGTGACCCCGACCAGTGCCGCCGGGGCACCCAGGGCGGCGATGTTCAAGGCAACGTTGGCCGCACCGCCGGGACGGTCCTCGATCTGGTCGACCTTGACCACCGGCACCGGGGCTTCAGGCGAAATCCGTGAGGTACCGCCATGCCAGTAGCGGTCGAGCATGACATCGCCCACCACCAGTACCGGAGCTTGATCGAAACGCGGCATGGACAACTTCATGGATAACCCATTTATACGAAATTAACAGGGGCAGGATATTAGCACAGGCCAGGCGAAGGCTTGGTTACCGCCTTGCCGACAAGCGCTTCAGAATGCAACCGGGACCCTGGGCGGGCCCCGGTGACAGGCTCAGGTGATATCGGCCTTGGCCGGCTCGTCCAGGCCCATGGCGTGCAACCTGGCGTAGTAGCCATTGGCAGCCAGCAGCTCGGCGTGGGTGCCGCGCTCGACCAACTTGCCCTGGTCCATGACCAGGATCATGTCGGCCTTTTCGATGGTCGACAGGCGATGCGCGATCACCAGCGTGGTCCGCCCCTTCATGACATGGTCGAGGGCCGCCTGGATATGCCGTTCGGACTCGGTGTCCAGGGCCGAGGTGGCCTCGTCGAGGATCAGCAACGGCGCGTTCTTGAGCAGGGCCCGGGCAATCGCCAGGCGCTGGCGCTGGCCGCCGGACAACAACACGCCATTTTCACCGACCTGGGTGTCGAAGCCGTGGGGCAACTGCTCGACGAAGTCCTTGGCGTAGGCATCGGCGGCAGCGGCCTCGATTTCGGCACGCGGCGCACCAGCCAGGTCGCCATAGGCGATGTTGTTGGCCACGGTGTCGTTGAACAGGGTGACGTGCTGGGTCACCTGGGACACGTGGCGACGCAGGTTACGCAGGCGATAGTTCTCGATTTCCACGCCATCGAGCAGGATCTGCCCCTGATCATGGTGGTAGAAACGCGGAATCAGGGCAGCCAGGGTCGACTTGCCACTGCCCGAGCGGCCCACCAGGGCAATCATCTGCCCAGGCTCGGCGGTGAAGGAGATATCCGACAACACCTGACGCTCGGTACCGGGGTAGGTGAAGCTCAGGTTGCGCACTTCCAGGCGCCCTTCCACCCGCTCCAGCTCCACGGTGCCGGTGTCCACTTCCGGTGCTTCGTCCAGTTGCTCGAAGATGCTCTCGGCACCGGCCAGGCCCTTCTGGATGGTCGAGCTGACTTCCGACAGCTGGCGGATCGGCTTGGGCAGCAGGCCCGCAGCGGTGATGTAGGCCACCAGGTCACCGGCCGTGGCATCGCCACGCAGGAACAGCACCAGGAACATCAGCGCCGCCATGGCGGTGTAGATCACCAATTGCAGCATCGGCGTGTACACCGCACCGGTCTTGGTCATGCGCAGTTGCTTGTCGGTGTTGCTCTGGCTGGCGTTGGCGAAGCGCTCCTGCTCGTAGTTCTCGCCACCGAAGCTGCGCACCACGCGATAGCCCTGGATGGTTTCCGATGCGACATGGGTCACATCGCCCATCGCCACCTGGATCTTCTTGCTCTGCTTGCGGAATTTCTTGCTGGCACTGCCGACCATCAGGGCGATGATCGGCAGGATCGCCAGCATGACCAGGGTCAGCTTCCAGTTCATCCACAGCAGGTAGACGAACAGGAACACCACCGTCAGACCCTCGCGGATCACCACCTTGATGGCATCGGTGGCGGCACCGGTGACCATGGTGACGTTGAAGGTGATCCGCGAGATCAGGTGGCCGGAGTTGTGGTTGTCGAAGTAGCGGTTGGGCAAAACCAGCAGCTTGTTGAACAATTCGACGCGCAGGTCATGGACCAACCCGAGGGAGACCTTGGCCAGGAAGTAGTTACCCAGGAACGACCCCAGGCCCTGCCACGCCGCGATCAGCACGATCAGCAACGGCACCGCCTGCAGCAGTTGCAGGTCGCGCAGGTAGGGGATGTTGGGGAACAGTACCGCCTGGGGGTTGCTCAGGCCATCGACGAAATACTTGAGGATCCCGGCCAGCATGGGCTGGGTCGAGGCAAAGATCACGAAACCGACGATACTCAGCACGAAAATGCCGATGTACGGTTTCACATAGCTCAGTAGCCGGAAGTAGATTTTCAGGCTGGAGCTGCTCTGCTGCTCCGCCTTTAGCGGTGTTTCGGCCATCGTCGAGCTCGCTGTTCAGATTGAACCGGAAATTTTATCACAGCCCGGTCGAGGGGCACGCACACAGACCAACGCCAGGGCCAGGCCGATCGGCAACCAGCTGATGAACCACTCGGCCCGCGGGGTGCCGGTCAGGCTCGCGGCATCGAATTGCATGGCCAGGGTGGAAAACAGCCACAAGCCCATCAGGCCTTTGCCCAGGGCCGTTGAGCGGGCGCGCCAGATTTCACGCAGCACGCACAGCCAGACACCTAGCCAGAGCAACATGCCGGGGATGCCCAGCTCGATGGCGATGTGGGTGAACATGTTATGGGTGTGGTCGAACACCTGCCCGGCCGCCTGGATCTGGTAGAACGAGCCCAGGCCAAGGCCTGTCCAGGGGTGCAGGGCAATCATCTGCACGGCAGACTCGAAAATCTCGGGGCGGTAGGACGCGCCGCGGGAAATGACCAATGCATACATCGTCAGCATCCCGGCCAAGGCAACGAGGATTGCCGCGATGGCGATGAGGCGACTTCTGCGGTCACGGCACCAGATGGGCATGGCGACCATGGAAATCAGCACGGCCAGGGCGGCCCCCCGGCTTTGGCAAAGCGCCAGGAAGGCGCCCAGGCACAGCAGCGACAACACCCACAGCAGCTGCAACCAACGCTGTTGCGGCGGCCAGTGCAGCATCCAGACCATGGCGGCGCCGATCACATAAGCGCCCAGGATCGGGTGGGAAATCTCGCCAATGCCACTGAGCCTGATCTCCAGCGGCACCCCCAGCACACCATAGAAGTGAATGATCGAATACAGCGCCGCAACACCCAGGCCAACGCCTCCGGCCTGCAGGAGCTGGATCAGGCGTTCTCCGCCCGCACCGGCGAGCAAGGGGAAAAACAGCAGGAACACACTGATGTACAACAGCCGCTTGAGCTCGCGCCCGGGTTCCTCGACCGCAGCCCAGGCAAGACTCAGGGCCGACCAGGCGAGCAGGACCAGCAAGGAAAGGCACAAGGCACGCCGGGAGCGCCAGGCATCGGCCAGCACATTACGCGCGGACCAGATCAGCACCAGCGTAGGCAACCACAGGAACGCCACCAGCCCCTGCTGGTAGACCTTGTTGCTCGGCGCCAGGGCGATCGCCACCAGAAACCACAAAAAGCCCACTGCCAGCCAGATTTGCGCCCAGCTCCTTGTGTACATCATGCGTATCCCCATCGATTGAACAACTCCGGCATGGTGCATCTGTAAACTTTTCGGCATTATGGCCGGTCCTTTCGCTCGCCCGTTGACAAGGCCCTCATCCATGCAATGTTCCAGGCTTCCCCAGGTCGATCTCAACCAGCTCATCCTTGGCGCCAGAATTCTGGAGGCCGACAGCTATGGCGCTAAAGTGTACCTGCTAAAGGATGGCAACATCCTCAAGCTCTTCAGGCGTAAGCGCTTAATTTCATCTGCGCTGCTGCGACCGTACTCGCAACGCTTCATCGATAACGTGGCGCAGCTGGAAAAAAAAGGAATTCCTACGCTTAAAGTCTTGAAGTACTACAAGCTGGAAGCGCCCGGAATGACGGCAGTGCTGTATCGGCCACTGCCCGGCGAAACATTAAGCCAATTGTCACGCAAGGAAGGCTTCAGCTGGCAGGAGCGACTGCCACAGCTGGTGGCGCTGGTGCGCAGGCTGCACGGGGCGGGGATCTACTTCCGCTCGCTGCATCTGGGCAACATTGTCGTCACCCCGGAACAGGAGATGGGCCTGATTGACGTGGCCGACATGCGCTTCATGCGCGCGCCGCTTTCACCACGCATGGTTCGTCGCAACGTGCAACACTTTGCCCGTTACATTGCCCGGGAACGGCTCGAAGACCAGTTCCCGCTTGCCGAACTGGAACGTGCCTTGTTGAGCTGAGGCCCTCAAAGGCCGCTCAACAGGTCACTCGAGGTCTGGCTGAAGCGCTGCCAGACCCGTTCTGGCGCCAGCGCCTGGTATTGCGCCCTGGCTACCTGGGCGGCATCGCTTTCCACGCTACCGATAATTGCCTGGCCCCAGGCCGTAACATCGCCGACGGCAGCATAGCGGCCGGCATCACCCAACTGCTCCTGGAACACCGACAAGTCACTGCAGAGCACCGGCACGTCGGCCATGACCGCCTCCTGCAGCACCAGGCCCAACCCTTCTGACAATGAAGGGATCACCACCCAGTCGAACGCCCGGTAGAGCTGGGCCATGCCATTGCAATGACCCTGCATGGAAACCGCCTGCTCCAGCCCCAGTGCCTTGATTCGCGTCTCGAGCACTGAGCGCTGGTTACCTTCGCCCAGTATGACCAGGTGCAGATCCGGACGCTGCTGGCGAGCCAGGGCAAAGGCATCGATCAGGTAATCGAAGCCCTTGCTGTCGACCAGACGCCCCACCGCGCCCAGCACCGGACCAGCCTGCGATGGCAAACCAAGGGCCTGCCGGGCCTGATCCCGCCCAAGCAATGTGCGGCGAAAACTTTCCGGCTCCAGGGCCGAACGCAGCACCTGGACCGGCATTCCCAGGTCTTGCTCCAGGGTGGCGGCCAAGGTCTGGGAGACGGCCACGAGGGTCACCTGAGAGGACTGAAAACTGCGCAGCAAGGCGATGTCACCACGGTGCAGGCGGGTCTTGCCATGGAACACGATCGCAGCCCGCACATCCGGCAACTGTCGCAGGACCGGCAGGACCAACCTCGACACTCCAAGGCCGTCGAGCAGCACCATCTGGGTCCCGGCCTGCTTCAGCGCCTGGCGAAAGCGCCCGCGCATCCACGGATGCAACAGCTTCCAGACATGCCGGCCCTTGAGCAGGCGCTGGGACAGTTGCCACTCGCGGGTCGCCCCGTCGCTGCAACAGGAGCCCTGCCCTTGCAGCAACCAGCTGCTGACCGAAGCACCGGCTTCAGCCTGGGAGAGAATTTGCTGGTGCACCTTGTGCACCGACACATACGGCGCGCCACCCGCCCACATGATGTTGACGATATTCACGGGGTAGCACCCCCTGTATCGGGCCGAATGAAGAGCACACAGGTCAAATCAATGCGCGAAGAATCCAACACCTGCCCCCAATACGACTCCGATCACCATAATCACAGCCAGCTTGACCCTGTCGCGTTGACGACGCCGAGCCTTGCGCTGGCGCTCTTCGGGCAAGCTTACATGTGAGCCGAAGCCAGTGTGCAGTACCGCATCGCCCTCGAGGGTGACCGCGGTGAGGTTCAACTCGGCATAGCGTCTTGACAGTGCCTTTTCACCAGCATAGGCGGCAAATGGGGCACAGCGTTGATAATCGCTCAAGCGACGCAATCCCGGGTTCAACGAAAAGCTCTGCCACTCCGGCTTGTCCGAAAGCAGTGGATAACAAGGGACAGCCGCGATGACCTGACGTTCCCCCAGATGGATGTAAGGGCTGTGAATCTTCAGGTCATGGGCATAACTGCGCAGCCAGACCTGGAGCAGGTGCGGGCTGACCTCGAGAATGCTGCGGGAGTCTTCGACGAACCCTGGCCGATAGAACTCCCAGTCGTCCTCGCAGTGGAAAACATAAGGTGTTTTCACCTGGCCATAGGCAAGGTCGATCGACGCCAGTTGCCCCAGCTTGGGACGATTGACGAACACCGTGCAATGCGCCTTCCAATGCTCGGGAATGACCGCATGAACGGCATCATCCCCTGAATCCTCGGTAATGAAGACCTCGCGGATCGGTGCAGTATTGAAACGATCGAAGCTCTCGAGCGTAAGCTTGAGCAGGTCGAAACGCCCGCAACTGGTAACCACCAGGGTTACATCACTGTCATCACTGAATCGCACCGGATTCCCTCCCCATCTTCTGTATTCGGTTGTTCGAGACCACATCCCTTGTGGGACAGCCGGCTCATATGCCCAGTCTCAAACGCAAACGCTGCCAGCCGGTCAAGGCGGGACGGGGACGCAGAGGTGGCTGCATTTTTTCAACGATGCTACGACCTACCTGGGCGAAGCTGAACTGCGAGACCGCCAGGTCCCGGCCATTGCTGCCAATACGCTCGACCAGCGCAGGGTCGGCACGCAGCACCTTCAACTTCTCTTGCAAGCGGGCAATGCTGTCATACAGCACCACGTTGTGCATGTCTTTCAGACCCAGGGCGCGATTCTCCGCCTCACCCTGGTCAAAAGCCAGCAAGACGCAGCCACAGGCCATCGCCTCGAAATTCTTGATCATGTATTCGCCCATGCCGACGTCGGCACTGACAAAGAAGCGAATACGGTTGAGCGTGTCACAGTATTCTTCACCGGACTTGGTCCGGGTCACCAGCAGGTTTTCCACCTGCGCCAGCTCATCGAGCAAAGCCTTGCGCCCGCTATAGGCGACGCTGTTGGTACTGCCGACGAAGGCCAGTTCGATATCCCGCTCCCGGCCCTGGTCGGCCAGCAACTGCTGGTCATAGCCCTTGGGCACGAACTCGGCGTCGAAACCTTCCTGGCGCAGCCGTTCGCTGACCATGAAGCCGGAGCTGATCACCCGCGCCCAGGGCAACTGACGGTAATGCGCACTGAACTTGCCGGTGTACTTGCACGGGATGTAGTTCTGGTAGGCATCGTGTTCGAGAATGACCAGGTTGGGCACGGTGCGAATGAAGCCGACCTGGCGGATCTCTTGTTTGAAGCGCAGGAAAAACACGATCCGGTCGTACTTTTCGACCTCGACCTCGCGGCGGAAATAGCTGCGCAGGTTGCGCTGGTCGGCGCTGGTCAGCCAGCGCAGATCGCACTCGCAGTGGGCCGCAACACCGTCATAGAGACGATCGAGGATGGCCCGTTGTTCTTTCTGCACCAGAAATAGGACTTTCATTGTCTTCCTTGCGGCGCTTGCCTGGCCGCTTACAGTCTCGGCGCGGATCAGAGATCCCGGCGCCAGAACAATTCATGTCGACGCACAGCCTTGCGGAAAAACTCGTTTTCGCCATAAGGCGAAGCGCGCCGTCCGGCCAGCCAGCGTTGCAGCAGGCGGCGCATTCGCCGCTTGAACGGCGCCGGCGGTTGCAAGTCATGCATCATGCCCAGGGCCATGGCCTTGTCGCGTTGGGTCGGTAGATCCAGCGTCAGGCTGTAGGGGAGCCAGCCCTGCCCGGCCTCCAGTTGCGGCGGCAAGGCAACACCGGTGCCACTGTCACCCATGGGCCAGCGATCGTTGTCGTGCAGGTGATTGGCATACCCCAGCAGGGTTTGCGGCTGCCACGCCAGGCCCTGCAGGGCTTCAAGCACAGCAGCCTGGGCACAGATATGGTCCGGGTGCGGATCGAGTGTCGGGTGCGGCATCACCAGCACCTGGGGACGCGCCTTGAGCAGCAGTTCACGCAGGTCGGCCAGCAGGTTGTTCCAGGTCGGCGCGCCGTCGGTGTCGCCCGGCAGAACGAACGGGTTGAACTGGCGGAACAGGCGGGTATCGGCCATTTCGGCTTCCCGGGAGCCGATCGCTTGATCCGGCGCAGCCTGCATGGCCGGCAACTGCAGGCAGAAATAACCCAGTTGCACACAATGGGCCTCTGGAACACCGGCCCAGCGTGGCACGGCAATACTGTCCCAGGCGCGCAGGCGACCCTTGAGGCGAGCCGCTTCGGCTTTTTCCAGCCCCATCTGCTGGTAATGCTCGGCCTCGATTTCGCCGGCGGTCAGGGTGACCACCCAGGTTTCCGTAGCCTGGCTGTAGAGCCCGAACGCCGCCAGCTCGGCATCGTCGGCATGGGGAGCGATGACCATCACCCGCTGCTGGCGCAGGTCGCTGCCGGGCACTACCCAGAGCTGGCCGTCAGCGGCCGGGCGACAAAAACGGCCCCGCAGGCGCAGGCGCCCGGCAGCCAGCGCTTGCGCCTGGCCGGTCAGGTTCAGGTAGCGGACCCCGGCAACACCGCGCTCGAAGGTCTGGCAGTCGTCGCCCAGCAGCACCGCGGGGTCGAGAAAACGTCCCAGCCAGCCGCTTTTCAGGCGCAGTTGCAGGATCAGGGTTTCGTCGCCGGCAAGCTGCAAAGGCGCTTGCGCCTGCACCACACCCTCGATGAGCTTTACCGGCTGCGCCTGGCAGCCTTCGGGAAAGCGGTACTGGTAGTCTTCGCCGGGCGAATAGAACAGATGGTCGGCAAACCAGGCTTCATGGGCCACCCACAGCAGCGGCAGCAGCACCAGCGGCAGCCACCACTGGACGAAAATGCCCAACCCCAGCAGCACGACCAGGCCGAGCAGCAACCCCAGCCGCTTGTTGCGCCGGTGCCGCTTGAGCAGCTGCTGTTTGCGGCTCACACCTGAAACACCGGCACAGGGTTGCACCACCGATCCTTGTATTCGCGATCGGCACGACCGAAGGAGAAGCGCAGCGGCTTGTTCAGCGCACGGGCATCCTCCCAGGCCGCCTGGGTATTGAGGAAGCTCAACACGCTACCGGGGCTGAATGCCTTGGTTTGCGGGTCAACGCCGCCGTTGATGTACTCGACGCTGATCCACTGCGGCGCCTCGACCCGATACACCAACTGGATGGCGATCGGCGCATCCTCGAGAAACAGCACCGAACCGATCAGCAGGCTGCGCAGGCGCTCGAGCACCTCGGCCATACGCTCGGCTCCGGTTGCCGGAAATTCCCAACGACGCTTGAACAGATCACAGTAGATCGCCGCGAGTTCAGCGCTGGTGAAATCCGTGACCGGACGCACCTGCCCCCCTGCCTCTTCGAGCAGGCGCAGCTCGCGACGCTGGTTGTAGCGAAACTTCTTCGACAGGTCCTCGGGCGTACGCGCCATGGCCAGCGACTCGGCCTGCTGCTTGAGGTTGGCGAAGCGCCCCTGGTTGAGCTCGGACAAGTAGCGACCGGCGTGGCGCAACGGGGCCTGGGCATCGACAGCGGCAGGCAGGATGAACTCGGCATTGCCCAGGTCATACAGTCCCTTCTTGCCCTGGCGCTTGAGCACCTCCTTGGACAGCGCCAGGTAGCGCCCCCAGGTCGGTATCGCCGCCTTGAGCTCGCCGTCCTGCGTCCAGCCCAGGTAACGCACCGGGATCTGTGCAAGGTCGGCCAACTGTTCGACCACCAGCGGGTGAGTGGCGACACTGCCGCCGAAACGCTGCCAGGCCTGGGCATAGGTGGCGGCATCGATCACGGTCCAGCCGCGCTCGCGCCAGCCTTGAAGATGATTGAGCATCAGGCCTCCGCTGTCAGGGCGCGAACGTGCGGCAGCTGCCAGAAGGCCTCGCGCACGGCGACATCGGAGAAACGCTCGTGCAGGCGCATGAGCATGCGCTCGGCACAGACCTCGCGCTGCCCCTGGTCGAGTGCGGCCAGGTGCTGCAGCCCCTGCCCCAGACGCTCGGCATCGCCCAGCGGGAACAGGATGCCGACACCCTCGACCACCTCGATGGCGCCACCACAGGCCGTGGCCATCAGCGGCACGCCGGCAACCATGGCCTCGAGCAGGACCATGCCGAACGGCTCGTGATCGGAGCTCAGGGCAAAGGCGTCGAAGGCACGAAAGTAGCGACGGGCATCCGGTACCTGGCCGAGGAAATCCACCTGCCCGGCAATCCCGAGCTCGGCGGCCTGGGCCTTGAGCGCCTGTTCCAGGCGCCCCTTGCCGAGGATCGCCAGACGCGCACCGGCCGGCAACTGTGGCAGTGCCTGGGCAAAGCCGCGCAGCAGGGTGGCCTGGTCCTTGTCCGGGTGCAGACGACCGACGTTGCCGACGATCCACGCCTGCGGATCCAGGCCCAGGACCTGGCGCGCCTCGGCGGCAGGCACCTGGATGGCCTGCAGGGCCTCGATGTCGATACGGTTGTAGAGGGTCTGGATACGCTCGGCGGGCCATTTGACCAGGCACTTGCGCATGTCGTCGCGCACTGCGTCGGACACCCCGAGCAGGCTCAGGCGCTGGCGAAACAGGTTGGCGAACAACTGGCGACTGCCGCGCTTGTAGTCATCGAAGGCATGGTGCACACCGATCACCGGCAGGCGGCTGCCGAGCAAGGCGATGTAGATCGGCTTGAAGCGGTGGGCGATGCAGAAGCTGAAATCGCGCGTGGCGACGATCCGTCGCAAGGCGCGGATCGCCCCCAGCTTGAGGCCACGGATGGCCTTGGAGCTGAATTCCAGGAACAGCACTTCATCGGAGGCGCAGCCGGCCGCCACCTGCGGGTCGGCGGCACCGGTCAGGAACACCGTGGTGACCTTGTAACCGCTGCCGCTGAACAGGCTGGCGTACTGTCGCGCACAGTCCAGGAACGGACCGTCATAGCCGTGACAGAACTGCAGGACGCGTTTTTCAGCCCTGGACGTCATAGGTGTCCGCGCCATCCTTGACCACCAGGATGTCTTCCATGATCAGGTACTGCAGGTCCGAACCGAAGAACATGTTCAGGGCGTCGGTCGGCGAGCAGATCATCGGCTCACCACGGCGGTTGAGCGAGGTGTTGAGCGATACGCCGTTGCCGGTCAGCTCTTCGAGCGCCTTCATCATGTCGTAGTAGCGCGGGTTGTACTCGCGCTTGAGCACCTGGGCCCGGGAAGTACCGTCTTCGTGGACGACTTCCGGCACGCGGGTCTTCCACTCCTCGGCCACTTCGAAGGTGAAGGTCATGAACGGCGCCGGATGATCGATCTTGATCATCTGCGGGGCGACGGTGTCGAGCATCGACGGGCAGAAAGGCCTCCAGCGCTCGCGGAACTTGATCTGGTGGTTGATGCGGTCGGCAACGCCAGGAACGCTCGGGCAACCGATGATCGAACGACCGCCCAGCGCGCGCGGACCGAACTCCATGCGCCCCTGGAACCAGGCCACCGGGTTGCCGTCGACCATGATCTTGGCGATCTGCTGCGGCATGTTCTCGAGCTTGCGCCATTTCGGCTGGCTCGGGTGACGGGCACAGGCGGCGATCACGTCCTCGTTGGAGTACGCAGGGCCGAGGTAGACGTGTTCCATCTTCTCGACCGGCACGCCACGGGCATGGGACACATAGGCTGCCGCACCGACCGCGGTGCCGGCATCGCCGGAAGCCGGCTGGACGAACAGTTCCTTGAGATCGGGGCGGGCAATGATCTTCTGGTTGAGCTTGACGTTCAGCGCGCAACCGCCGGCGAAGGCCAGCTTGCCGGTTTCCTTGAGGATGTCGCCCAGGTAGTGGTCGATCATCTGCAGGGCGATCTTCTCGAACAGCGCCTGCATGCTGGCCGCGTAGTGGATGTACGGCTCGTCGGCGATGTCGCCTTCACGCTTGGGACCCAGCCACTCGATCAGCTTCGGCGAGAAATAGAAACCCTTGCCTTTTTCCTTGTAGCGGCGCAGGCCGATAACGTTGGCGTACTCGGTGTTGATCACCAGTTCGCCGTTCTCGAAGCTGGCCAGGCGCGAGAAATCATATTTGCTGGCATCGCCGTAAGGCGCCATGCCCATGACCTTGAACTCGCCGTCGAGCATCTCGAAGCCGAGGAACTCGGTGATCGCGCCATACAGGCCGCCGAGGGAGTCCGGGTCGAAGAACTCCTTGATCTTGTGGATCTTGCCGTTTTCGCCGTAGCCGAAGAAGGTCGTGGCGTACTCGCCCTTGCCGTCGATACCGAGGATCGCGGTTTTTTCCTTGAAACCCGAGCAGTGGTAGGCACTGGACGCGTGGGCCAGGTGGTGCTCGACCGGCTCAATCTTGACCTTTTTCGGGTCGAAGCCCAGTTGCTCCAGGCACCAGACAATCTTCTTGCGGTAGCGCTTGTAGCGACGGTTGCCCATCAGGATCGCGTCGAGGGCGCGGTCCGGGGCGTACCAGTAGCGCTTGGCGTAGTGCCAGCGCGCCTTGCCGAACAGGCTGATCGGGGCGAACGGGATAGCCACCACGTCTACGTCGGACGGCTTGATACCAGCCTGTTCCAGGCAGAACTTCGCCGATTCGTAGGGCATGCGGTTCTTTGCATGTTTATCGCGCACGAAGCGCTCTTCTTCAGCGGCGGCAATCAGTTTGCCGTCGATGTACAGGGCCGCGGAAGGATCATGGCTAAGGGCGCCGGACAGGCCAAGAATCGTCAATGCCAAGGGTCTAGCCTCTTCAAACTGTAGATATGCGCCCTGGCCCCTTGGGGCGAGCGATAAAGAAAGAGCGGGATTATAACGTAAAGTGTAGGAGCGGGCTTGCCCCGCGATGCGATGTGACTGACAGCTCGCAATCGCGGGGCAAGCCCGCTCCTACACCCGCGTTATTCGGCGATCAGCCAGTCCATCCGCCAGCTACCCTGGGTCTGCGCCAGCACCTGAGACAGCCACGGCAACAGCTCGCGCAGTTCCTCTTCCAGCCCCCATGGCGGGTTGGCGATGGCCAGGCCCGAGCCATTGAGGCCCTGCGGACTGTCCTGGGGATGCACATACAGCTCCACCCGCAGCAACTTCGGCGCACCGGTGCTGGTCAGGTCCTGATAGAAACGCACCAGCTGGCGCTGATCCTTGATCGGATACCAGATCGCCGCGACCGTCTGGCGCATGCGGCCGATAGCCTCTTTCATCGCCAGGCTGCAGCGCTTGAGCTCGTCAGCCTGCTCGAAGGGCGGATCGATCAGCATCACCGCACGTTTCTCCTGCACCGGCAGCAGCGCCCGCGGCACGTGCCAGCCTTCGCCCAGGTGCACGGCGACCCGCGGGTCTTTTTTCATGTTGTCCTTGAGCAGGCGACCGTCTTCCGGATGCTTCTCGTTCAACAGCACGCGATCCTGCTGGCGGGCCAGGCGGCGTGCCAGTTCCGGCGAACCCGGGTAGTAGCGCAGCTCACCATCGGGGTTCATCTTGCGCAGGATGCGCAGGTAGTCGGCGGTAACCTCTGGCAGGTCATCGCGCCCCCAGAGCCGCCCCACACCCTCCAGCCACTCGCCGGTACGGGTCGCCTGGTCGCCCTGCAGGTCGTACAGGCCGAGGCCGGCATGGGTATCGATATAGGCGAACGGCTGTTCCTTGCGCGACATCAGCGCAATGAGGCGGGTCAACACGAGGTGTTTGAAGACGTCGGCGTGGTTGCCGGCGTGGAAGGCGTGACGATAGTTCATGGCAACTCCTGCAAGACCGTGCAGTTTACCTTGTCGAGCCAGCTCCGTCCTCTGCTCTTGAAACGCGGACCACCTGTAGCAGCGGGCTTGCCCCGCGATGCGATATGGCAGCGGGATCGCGGGGCAAGCCCGCTCCTACAGGCCACCCCTAAAACGACAACGGCCCGACCTCTTGTGGAGGTCGGGCCGTTGTCAGGCGTTACTCAGCAGTCGATCAATGACCGACCTTGAACGCCTGGTCTGCTGCTTCGAAGCGCGAAACCATGGCAGCCGAGGGGCTGCCAGCCTTGCTGACGAAGTAGATGGCCAGGGCGCCGAGGATGAAGCCCGGGATGATCTCGTAGAGGCCCCAGATGGCGAAGTGTTTCCACACCACCACGGTGATTGCACCGACCAGGATACCGGCCAGCGCACCATTACGGGTCATGCCTTTCCACAGTACCGAGATCAGTACAACCGGACCGAAGGCAGCGCCGAAGCCGGCCCAGGCATAGCTGACCAGACCCAGTACGCGGTTTTCCGGATTGGACGCGATCAGGATCGCCACCACGGCAACCAGCAGCACCATGGCGCGACCGACCCAGACCAGCTCCAGCTGCGAGGCACCCTTGCGCAGGAAGGTCTTGTAGAAGTCCTCGGTCAGGGCGCTGGAGCACACCAGCAGCTGGCAGCTCAGGGTACTCATGACCGCCGCCAGGATGGCGGACAGCAGGACACCGGCGATCCATGGGTTGAACAGGATCTTGGCCAGCTCGATGAACACACGCTCGTGGTTCTCGGTGACGGGACCGGCAACGTCAGGATGCGCCGAGAAGTAGGCGATACCGAAGAAGCCGACGGCGCAGGTGCCGACCAGGCACAGGATCATCCAGGTCATGGAGATGCGGCGAGCGTTGGCGATCGACTTGACCGAGTCGGCAGCCATGAAGCGCGCCAGGATGTGCGGCTGGCCGAAATAGCCCAGGCCCCAGCCCATCAGCGAGATGATGCCGATGAAGGTGGTGCCCTTGAGCATGTCGAAGTTGCCTGCATCCTTCAGCTCGATGGCGGCGAAGGTGGTATCGACGCCACCGGTGGCGATCAGCACGATCACCGGGGTCAGGATCAGGGCGAAGATCATCAGGGTCGCCTGGACGGTATCGGTCCAGCTGACGGCCAGGAAACCACCGACGAAGGTGTAGGCGATGGTCGCGGCCGCGCCAGCCCACAGCGCTGTCTCATAGGACATGCCGAAGGTGCTTTCGAACAGGCGGGCACCGGCGACGATGCCGGAGGCGCAATAGATGGTGAAGAACACCAGGATGACCACGGCGGAGATGATTCGCAGCAGGCCGCTCTTGTCTTCGAAGCGGCTGGAGAAGTAGTCCGGCAGGGTCAGGGCATCACCGTTGTGCTCGGTCTGCACGCGCAGACGGCCGGCAACGAACAGCCAGTTCAGGTAGGCACCGACGATCAGGCCGATGGCGATCCAGCTTTCCGACAGGCCCGACATATAGATGGCGCCCGGCAGGCCCATCAGCAGCCAGCCGCTCATGTCCGAGGCACCGGCCGACAGTGCGGTCACGACGCTGCCGAGGCTGCGGCCACCGAGGATGTAGTCGGAGAGGTTGTTGGTGGAGCGATAGGCCATGAAGCCGATCAGCACCATAGCCGCGATGTAGATCACGAACGTGATCAAGGTTGGATTGCTTACACTCATTGTTGCGCCCTGGCGTTTGTTTTTATGTAGCGACAGCCTCAGAGGAGGTTGCACCCAGGCCGCGAATGCTATGCAACAACGCAAAGAAGGTGCAACCAGTTTTTTCATTCAAGTTGCACCTCGTCGGATTTTTTGCGTAACAGCAGGTTTTTGCTCCTTTTGGGAGCAAGGACCCCCTGTTTTCAGAACAAAACGCACCGGAAACAGCCATTTTTGCTGTGGGGTTTTACCCGCCGGACGAGTAGCACTTTTTTCCTGCACTTTTTGGGTTGCACTAGGTTGCACCCGAATTCGCGCACGGCTAATCTTGGCGCCAGCTTAAGCCACAGCCTGTGGCAATAATGAGGATAAGAAATGGCGACGACCACCCTTGGGGTCAAACTTGACGACCCGACCCGTGAGCGACTCAAGGCAGCTGCGCAGTCCATCGACCGCACGCCGCACTGGTTGATCAAGCAGGCAATCTTCAATTACCTGGAAAAGCTCGAGGGTGGCGCCACCCTGACCGAACTCAACGGTCAGCCTTTCAGCAATGGCGACGAAGCCGGTGAAGTGCCGGGCGACCATGCCCACCAGTGCTTCCTCGAATTCGCCGAAAGCATCCTGCCGCAGTCGGTCCTGCGCTCGGCCATCACTGCCGCCTACCGTCGCCCTGAGCAGGAAGTGGTGCCAATGCTTCTGGAGCAGGCGCGCCTGCCAGCCGCCATGGCCGAAGCCACCAACAAGCTGGCCGCCGGCATCGCGGAAAAACTGCGCAACCAGAAGAGCGCTGGCGGCCGTGCCGGCATCGTTCAGGGCCTGCTGCAGGAATTCTCCCTGTCGTCCCAGGAAGGCGTGGCACTGATGTGCCTGGCCGAGGCGCTGCTGCGCATCCCCGACAAAGGCACCCGCGATGCCCTGATCCGCGACAAGATCAGCACCGGCAACTGGCAGCCGCACCTGGGCAACAGCCCGTCGCTGTTCGTCAACGCCGCCACCTGGGGCCTGCTGCTGACCGGCAAGCTGGTCTCGACCCACAACGAATCCGGCCTGACCTCCTCGCTTAGCCGCATCATCGGCAAGAGCGGCGAGCCGATGATCCGCAAGGGCGTCGACATGGCCATGCGCCTGATGGGCGAGCAGTTCGTCACCGGTGAAACCATTGCCGAAGCCCTGGCCAACGCGAGCAAGTTCGAAGCCAAGGGCTTCCGCTACTCCTACGACATGCTCGGCGAAGCCGCACTGACCGAGCACGACGCACAGAAATACCTGGCCTCCTACGAGCAGGCGATCCACTCGATCGGCAAGGCTTCCCACGGCCGTGGCATCTATGAAGGCCCGGGCATCTCGATCAAGCTGTCCGCGCTGCACCCGCGCTACAGCCGCGCCCAGTACGAGCGGGTGATGGCAGAACTGTACCCGCGCCTGCTGTCGCTGACCCTGCTGGCCAAGCAGTACGACATCGGCCTGAACATCGACGCCGAGGAAGCCGACCGCCTGGAGCTGTCGCTGGACCTGCTCGAGCGCCTGTGCTTCGAGCCACAGCTGACCGGCTGGAACGGCATCGGTTTCGTCATCCAGGCCTACCAGAAGCGCTGCCCGTACGTCATTGACTACGTCATCGACCTGGCTCGCCGCAGCCGCCATCGCCTGATGATCCGCCTGGTGAAAGGCGCCTACTGGGACAGCGAAATCAAGCGCGCCCAGGTCGAAGGCCTGGAAGGCTACCCGGTCTACACCCGCAAGGTGTACACCGACGTGTCCTACATCGCCTGCGCCCGCAAGCTGCTCTCGGTGCCGGAAGTCATCTACCCGCAGTTCGCCACCCACAACGCCCACACCCTGTCGGCCATCTACCATATCGCCGGTCAGAACTACTACCCGGGCCAGTACGAGTTCCAGTGCCTGCACGGCATGGGCGAGCCCCTGTACGAGCAAGTGGTGGGCAAGGTTGCCGATGGCAAGCTGAACCGTCCGTGCCGCGTCTACGCCCCGGTCGGTACCCATGAAACCCTGCTGGCCTACCTGGTTCGCCGCCTGCTGGAAAACGGCGCCAACACCTCGTTCGTCAACCGCATCGCCGACCAGTCGATCTCGATCCAGGAGCTGGTGGCCGACCCGGTCGCGACCATCGAGCGCATGGCCACCCAGGAAGGCAGCTGCGGCCTGCCGCACCCGCGCATTCCAATGCCACGCGACCTCTACGGTAGCGAGCGCGCCAACTCGGCGGGCATCGACATGGCCAACGAACATCGCCTGGCGTCGCTGTCCTGCGCCCTGCTGGCCACCGCGCACAACGACTGGAAAGCCGCGCCGATGCTCGGTTGCGCCGCCAGCAACGAAGCGGCCGCGCCGGTATTGAACCCGGCCGATCACCGTGACGTGGTCGGTCACGTCCAGGAAGCCACCGTTGCCGACGTCGACAGCGCCATCCAGTGCGCCCTCAAGGCCGCGCCGATCTGGCAGGCCACCCCGCCGGCCGAACGCGCTGCGATCCTGGAGCGTGCCGCCGACCTGATGGAAGCCGAGATCCAGCCGCTGATGGGCCTGCTGGCCCGCGAAGCCGGCAAGACCTACGCCAACGCCATCGCCGAAGTCCGCGAAGCCGTCGACTTCCTGCGCTACTACGCAGTGCAGGCACGCAACGACTTCAGCAACGACGCCCACCGCCCACTGGGCCCGGTGGTGTGCATCAGCCCGTGGAACTTCCCGCTGGCGATCTTCAGTGGCCAGGTGGCCGCTGCCCTGGCCGCCGGCAACCCGGTACTGGCCAAGCCTGCCGAACAGACCCCGCTGGTCGCGGCCCAGGCCGTACGCCTGCTGCTCGAAGCCGGCATCCCTGAAGGCGTGGTGCAACTGCTGCCAGGCCGCGGTGAAACCGTCGGCGCCCGCCTGGTCGGCGACGACCGGGTCAAAGGCGTGATGTTCACCGGCTCCACCGAAGTGGCGCGCCTGCTGCAGCGCAACATCGCCGGTCGCCTGGATGCCCAGGGCCGTCCGATCCCGCTGATCGCCGAAACCGGCGGCCAGAACGCGATGATCGTCGACTCCTCGGCACTCACCGAACAAGTGGTCATCGACGTGGTGTCCTCGGCCTTCGACAGCGCCGGCCAGCGTTGCTCGGCCCTGCGTGTACTGTGCCTGCAGGAAGACTCCGCCGACCGCGTGATCGAAATGCTCAAGGGCGCCATGGCCGAAAGCCGCCTGGGCAACCCGGAGCGCCTGGCCGTGGACATCGGCCCGGTGATCGACGCCGAAGCCAAGGCTGGCATCGACAAGCACATCCAGGGCATGCGCGACAAAGGCCGCACCGTGTACCAGGTGGCCATCGCCGACGGCGAGGAAGTCAAGCGCGGCACTTTCGTCATGCCGACCCTGATCGAACTGGAAAGCTTCGACGAGCTGCAACGCGAGATCTTCGGCCCGGTACTGCACGTGGTGCGCTACAACCGCAAGAACCTCGACCAGCTGATCGAGCAGATCAACGCCTCCGGCTATGGCCTGACCCTGGGTGTGCACACCCGGATCGACGAGACCATCGCCAAGGTCATCGACAACGTCAACGCCGGTAACGTCTACGTCAACCGCAACATCGTCGGTGCCGTGGTCGGCGTCCAGCCGTTCGGTGGTGAAGGCCTGTCCGGCACCGGCCCGAAAGCTGGCGGCCCGCTGTACCTGTATCGCCTGCTGTCGACCCGCCCGGCCGATGCCATCGAACAATCGTTCCAGCGTACCGACGGCGACAACGCACCGGACACCCGCCTGCGTGACAGCCTGACCAAGCCACTGCAGGCCCTCAAGTCCTGGGCGGCGAGCAACCAGCTGAACGAACTGGGCAGCCTCTGCGACCAGTTCGCCCGTCAGTCGCAGAGCGGTATCAGCCGCCAGCTGGCAGGCCCGACCGGCGAGCGCAACAGCTACACCATCCTGCCACGCGAGCACGTGCTGTGCCTGGCCGAGGTCGAAGCCGACCTGCTGACCCAACTGGCTGCGGCACTGGCCGTGGGCAGCCTGGCGGTATGGCCGGAAGGCGAACTGACCCGCACCCTGCGCAGCCGCCTGCCGAAGGACGTGCAAGCGCGCATCCAGCTGGTGAGCGACTGGACCAAGGACGAGGTAGTCTTCGATGCAGTCCTGCATCACGGCCACTCCGACCAGCTGCGCGCCGTGTGCGAGCAGGTGGCCAAGCGTGCCGGCGCCATCGTCGGCGTCCACGGCCTGTCCTCGGGCGAGACCTCCATTGCCCTGGAGCGCCTGGTGATCGAGCGCGCGTTGAGCGTCAACACTGCGGCGGCGGGTGGTAACGCGAGCTTGATGACGATCGGCTGATAGCCCACGTCGGACTTATCGCGGGGCAAGCCCGCGCCGACCGGTTGGGGCGGGCGTGCCCCGCGGTGCGGTTTGCCCCGGATGGCCGTGGTGGCACGGCGGCCGATGCCGCCGCGCACGGGC